>JAJTIF010000360.1 GCA_021299675.1 Pseudomonadota bacterium
AGCACCAAGGTTCGGACTGGCGGTCGTCCTGCAAGCCCGGAGCGCATGAGCAGCTCGGCTTCTTCACGCGAAAAACCTCCCTTTCTTAGGATCGAAAATTTTTGCCTTAACTCGGACCACGAGTACGTATAAACGGTTTTACTCGCTCCCACTTCATGAGCGCTCTTGAGTGCAAGCGAGAGGCGCTGACTCTCAGCTGCTGAAACATCAGTTCGATTGATTAACTGAAGAGCTTGTGAAAGGCGCTCGCTATCTTCCAGGTTGGCATTTCGCAACACCTCATCGACCGAGAACTCCAGTTTCTGCGGAGCCACAGGAAGCTTATGAGGAACAGGCACAACGACTTCAATGGCTTCGTCGGTTTTTGTGATCACCTTCTGAGGCTGGGTGAGGGGGAGTTCATCTGAAAAATTTATGGCAGCATCAAATTTCCCTGCCAGACCGGAACGGATCAAAAGTTCTGACTGTTTATTCGTAAATCCTGCATCCGTGAGGATGCGATACTTCTTAGCGATGTCGTTGTACTTGTAGTTAAACACACTGCCGGCGCCTGAGTCATGAGCTTCTAGGATGGCCAGCCGAAGTTTCGTGACGGCTTCTTCGGGCAGACTGGTCGGATTGACTTGGGTGACCTCGAAGGCTTTGCTGATGCGTTCACCCGGCTCAAGCTGCGAGTTCGCGATCACCTGCGGCCGCGTGAAAGTAGGACTCCCTGCCAGCGCGTCGGCACGAGAACTAGAACTCAGGTGCTGCTGGAATGAACTCATGAGTCTTTCGCGATCCGCACCTTCTGGCATCTTCGCGATCGAGTTGCGCAGATCAATCTCGGCTTTGAAGATATCCTCCGGCCCCAGGTGCCTCTGATAGTTACCATAGTTCAATTCCGGATAGAGGTCGTCGAGGAGGCTCGCAAAATCCACCTCTGGCTTCTTCTCGAGATACTCCCTGATCACATCCCCGCGCTTAAGCCGCAGATGAGTAATGAAGCGCTCTTCGGCTTGCGTGACGAACTGTGAGCCACTGCGCCGAGTGAACTGGGTGACCTTCATTTCAATGTAGGCATCATCAATCGTCGCGAGCGCACGAGCAGCCTCGCCACTCAGTGTGGGTCGCACTCCACTAAAAAACCGTGCCTTTCCGGCTTGTGCAAAGACCTTGTCGAAAAATCGTTCACCCAATTGGAAGGACTTCACCGCCATGGGGTTTTCAATCGGATAGAGAATAACTTTAACTGTTGTCCCCAAGGCTTTTTGCCCGAAGGCAATGGCAGGCCCAGCGGGAGTCATCATGGCAAAGGTCCCACCAGCGCGAGCGACAGATCGCATCGCCGCGAACGAGCCCTTGAATCCTTTAACAATCGGAGTCACAACAAAGCGGCCGATGGCACTCACTCCACGCTTCATGGCCCTGAGCCCTGCCTGCGTGAAGCGCGAGGAAGCAACTCTTTGAGTAAGTCTAGCGACTGGACGCACGGCCATGCTGGCGAGACGTGATTTCTTGAGCGCTCGCATGGTGGGTGCGGAAACTCTCACGAGACTCGCCACACGACTGGCACCACTCACACCATACTTCGCCACCGTGACCAGGCCTCCGGTCAGGAAGGCAGGAATCACCTCTGAAGCAATGACCCCCACCATGGCGCACATGCCGGTGATCATAGCCTTACAACTTGTGCAGCCAAGTCCTTGAGCCGGCTCGAGGCACTGTGAGAACTGCGGTGTCCCCGACCACTTCTGACAGAACACGCTGTTAGCCAGCCAGTGCTTTAGCGCTGCTACCAATCCTGTCCACATCTTCACCATAGTGCCGCGGAAATCATTTTTTAACTGCCGAAAGATGCCCTCTTCTTCTGAGGCTTGAGCGGCTGAGAGTTGTGCGGTGGATGATTTATCTTCTGCATCCGTCACCCAGTTCCAGAAACGGCGGGATTGGTTTGCTACTCCCTTTCCAATGGCGGACCCGGCAGACTTTAACAGTCCCCAGGCTCCTTCAAAAAAACTGAAAACACTTTTTACGAAACCTAAGGCCAGCTGCTTGAGACAGTTATCTTGCGAGCCGCTGCAGCCCTGGGCACGCATGCCTTTAGGAATGAGGGCATTAGAAAGAGGCCCCGCCATACCGGCTGCGGTGGAGATGAGGACGCAGCTAGCATCACGGCCACACTGGCTCCAGACTTCTTTCTTACGGGCCTCGGTACAGCTCGCAGCTGCCGTGGCTTTCTGAAAATCCCGTAACTGAGAGGCATTGAAGACCGTATTCTCCTCGGTCTCGCGGCACATGCGCTCCTCATCTTGGATCATGAGATTGGAATAGTGGGTTTGGATACTCTCGAGCTTGGCGATGTCTTCTTCAATCTCTTTGACCAGCTTAAAGCAATCGGCGCTGAGAGTGTTGGTCTCAAACCACTGCTCTTGGTTCTTCGTGCCCTCTGGTGGCAGACAGCTTTCCGCTTTCGCCCTTTTGATTTTTGCTTCGAGCAGACCGCTCAAGCGAGTCACGCAGTTCGCATTCGGACAGTCCCGCTCCATGTTGAACTTAGGTGCACTCTCCTCAACCGCGGCTGCTTTTTCTATCGGAATGATGAAGCTTGGAAGAGCGAGAAGAAAACTTAAGAAGAGACTTAGTGCTTTATTCATTTCGCCCCACAGTCCAGCTCACGAACAAGCTGGTGCATAAGGGGAGCATGGCTGTCGTTAATCTGCAGGCGCAAGGATTTGGCGTACACCAACTGGCCTCGGCAATCGACGTAATAGCTTATTTCAGCGTATTTTTTTTCTTTAAACAGATACTCGAACCCCACTTCATGCACTTTGTGTCCGTGCACATTCTTCCAGCTCTTATAAGCGTGGTATTTGAGTGGTTTGGCATCCACTGATTGAGCCCAGTTGTTTTTGAGTTCTTGATAGCCTTTCGGGTCTTGCCCCATCTCGGCCAGATTCACTTTCACTTCCACCCCGGTGTAAGTGAAGCTGATGTTCGAGCGCTGAGAATTTTCTTGGGGAGAAAAGTAGATGAAGGGCATGCCGTACATGTCGCGGCCCATCTCCCACTGGCTGAGTTCAGGAATAAATATTTTGCCGTAGTCAGTTTCGAGCTTCTGTATCACAGGTGCTCCCCAACTCCACGAGCTGAAGAGCATCACCAAACTAATGATTTTTAAACCCCAAACCATGACTCCTGATCGGAGAGATCGATGAATTTATAAAGGATGACCTTCCAGGCGCAGGAGTCTTTTTTTTAAATCCACTCCCCCATTAAAACCGCCCAAGTCAGTCTTTCCGACCACGCGGTGACAGGGAATAAACAAAGGAAGTGGATTCTTGCCACAGGCCCCTGCCACGGCCCTCACCGACCTTGGAGAACCGATAGCTTGCGCCAACTCTGAGTAAGTCCTGAGTTCTCCCCATGGAATCTGGGCTATGGCCCGCCAGACTTTCTGTTGGAAGGTGGTGCCTTCGAGCGGGAAATAAGCTGGTTTCTGCTTGAGGGAGCTGGCCAATTTTTCAGTCCAAAAGGGGGATTCTTCCAAAAAAGAGGCTGGCACCTTATCAAAGGAAAGCTGATAGGGAATGTGATTCATCAAGCGTAAAACGTAGGACTCAGCTCCCCAAGACACCTTAACTTGCTCAATTCTGATTAAATTCATAGGGTTATACTCAAGGAAAAATTACCTTCTGACCTATTCTTAACCTATATTCAGGCGACGTGCGGCCATTTTTTGTCTAGAATACCAAACGATGACAAAAAGTCTTTATCTAGGTGTGCCTTTTAATTCTGGTCAACCCCACGTCGGAACCGCCAAGGCGCCCCAACTATTCAGAGAAGTGAACAAGGACATGTTCTCTTTTCAAAATTGGACAGACCTCGGTCTGGTTCACACCCCCAGCTACGGCGGCCGTGAGGCGGCGATCGAGCACGCATTTGCATTATCTGAATTCATTAAAAATCTTAAAATCAAAAATAGTTTCCTCTCCATCGTTGGTGGAGACCATGGTCAAGCCCTGGGCACACTCCACGGACTCCTCACTCACTACCCGCAATTGATTGTGGTTTGGATTGATGCCCATGCCGACGCGAACACTCCGACCTCATCGCCCTCAGGCAACATGCACGGCATGCCGCTTTCCTGGCTTATGGGTTCGAAAGACGGGGCTCCCTGGTGGATCGAAAAAACACTGAAGCCCAAGAATCTTCTCTATATTGGTGTGAGAGACATGGACCCCTACGAGAAGATGCTGATCGAAGAACTTGATATCCCTTTTATTTCTCCACAAGAGGCCATGGGTCCGGGGCTCGATCACTTGATCAAAAAGCATCTCACCAAAATGGATCCGACTGGAAAGATCCCCGTACACATCAGCTTTGATGTCGATGCGCTTGATAGCGAAAGTATTGAGTGCACTGGCACACGCGTGAGCGGCGGAATTGATCGCGCCTGCGTAGAAGATATTTTTAAAACACTCAAGGACACGCGCAAGATTGTGTCCACTGAGATTGTCGAAATCAATCCAGACCTGGGGCAACTCAGCGAAGCCCGCGACCTATGCCGCTGGTCCAAAGAGCTCTTAGAGATTGTGAGACCTCAAAAACAAAACCCCTGGCTCTATGCTGCTCGAAAGATTGACGAGAAGATCTTTCACCGTCCCCGCGCCTTTTAGTTGGCACTTTTCGGTCTTTTGCCACCTCCTACTCCCTATCTAAAACTTTAACTCCTTGAATTTTGATTGTTCCCTGTAAGGCCTTAGACTTATCCATTAACTAAGGATCCGTATATGGAACGAAGACTCATTTTCGGTTCTGTGGTGATAAGTTTTCTCATCGCTCAAACCTCCCTGGCCCATGGGCCATGGGAATCCACTATCAAAGGTGTGAAATTGGGGCATGCAAAGTCTCAAAGCTCTCACATCTCGCTCACAGCTCACCGTCATCCACGTCAAGCTTCACAGTCCCAGGCTTTTCCTTTTAACGGCGTGGTGCGAGTCCCTAGTGAGGTGAACCTATCGTTGGGTGGAAAACTTTTCGGTCAAGGTGCCGTCATTCATTTCGGAGAGGGTCGCGTGCGATGCTTCTACACCAAACGATCGGGCCTCAAGTTTAAACTGAACAATTGTAGCGACGGCGCCCGCAGTGGCGATGAGATGCGAGTTGATGGTCATCTTTATCTGGAACTGCTTCCCGTACTCGTGAGCTCTAAAGCTCAGGTGAACATCGAAGTGCTCGACCGTGATGATGAAGTCTACGGTCTTCTCTTTCCGCAATTAAATGCGCAAGAGAATCAAGTGCTGGGCTTCAACGGCAAAGCCTGGGTCCCCATGAATGTGAGTGACCTCGTGACCGGTGGAGTGGGTGAACCAGGACCACAAGGTGAAATGGGTCCACAAGGTCCTGCGGGTGCACAAGGTCCTCAAGGTGAACCGGGAGTGCCAGGAGTCGCGGGAGCAAAAGGCGACAAAGGTGATAAAGGTGACGAGGGTCCTGCGGGAATGAATGGCTCGATCGGAGCCACAGGCCCTATGGGTCCCGCCGGTGCGCAAGGGCCACAGGGTATTCCTGGAGTGCAAGGTCCTGCAGGTTCCAATGGAGCCGCCGGTGCTATCGGGCCTCAGGGACCACAAGGCGTGAAAGGTGATAAAGGTGATCCTGGGTTGATCGGGCCACAAGGTCCTAAAGGTGACGACGCTGTCGTGAACACCGGCTACGGACCAGGGCAGATTCCAGTCTTAGATACAAACGGAAAACTTCCTCAGAGTGTGTTGCCGGAGAGCTCTGGTAGCGGCTCAAGAGTGAAGATTGCTTACGTGAAAGATGTGAAGGCCAGTGGAGTCAACGGAGGTACTTGTAATACCTCCTGGCAAACACGGTCGCTTAACGATGTTTCAGGAGATAGTGGTGTGGTGAGTGTGAGTAACAGCATCATCACTCTTTCACCAGGGACCTATCACATCGATGCACAGGTGCCAGGCTATTTTGCAGGCGTGCACATGGCAAAACTGGTGAACGCAGTCACCGGTGTGGAAGTGAGCTGGGGCACCAACGCCCACTCTCACCCTTCAGCAGGATCCCTCACTCACTCGGTGATTCAATCGAAGATTACAGTGAGCGAGTCGCTCAGCCTCGTGATCCAACACCGCTGCGCGATTGAAAGACTGAACCAAGGCTTCGGTCTCGCCAATGGTTTCGGTGGACCAGAAGTCTACACGACTGTGAAGATCGAAAAGGTCGACTAAATTAGCACTGGTCATCCTCAGGGATGAGGATAGAATAATCGTATGAAGTGGATGCTCGCTCTCAGCCTATTCATTCCTCTCCTCTCGCAAGCGGTCACCCTCACGCTCAATCTTAATCGTTACAAAGACGCAGCCTCCACGACCTGTGACTGGAGCACTCCCCTAGGGATCATCCAAGCCCCCCTTTCGTCCAACGGAGCAGCTCTCGATTTCGGCGATGG
>JAJTIF010000329.1 GCA_021299675.1 Pseudomonadota bacterium
ACGGTAAACATATTGGTCGGGATCCCGAGCGCGCGGTAGATAATCCCTGAGTAAAAGTCTACGTTTGGGTAGAGTTTTCTCTCCACAAAGTACGGATCACGGAGCGCTTCTTCTTCGAGTCCTTTGGCGATATCCAAAAGTGGATCTTTCACGCCAAGCTTCAAGAGAACAGTGTCACAGGCTTTTTTAATAATTTTTGCCCGCGGATCAAAGTTCTTATACACCCGGTGACCAAAGCCCATGAGGCGCTCGTTAGAGGCCTTGTCTTTCACGCGCGCGAGGAACTCTTTGTAACCGATGCCACGAGAATGAATCTCTTCGAGCATCTCGAGCACCGCTTGGTTAGCACCGCCGTGGAGCGGGCCCCACAGAGCGTCTACCCCAGCCGAGATCGTTGCGAATGGATTGGCCTTAGATGACCCCACCATGCGTACAGTAGAAGTAGAGCAGTTCTGCTCGTGATCAGCATGCAGGATCAAGAGCACGTTAATCGCCTGAGCGACGTCTTTATCCGCCGGCTTGCCGGTCATCATGTTCATGAAGTCCGAGCAATAATCGAGAGATTTGTTAGAAGGAATAAAATCCTTGCCCTGGGAATGACGGTAAGCATAGGTAGCAAGTGTTTTCAATTGCCCCATCAGCTGCACCATGACTTCTTCCATCTGATCTTTAGAGAGATCTTGCTCTAGGAGGTCAGGATAGAAAGCAGAGAGAGCGGCGAGGTTAGACGCCAACACGCCCATGGGGTGAGCATTCTTGGGGAAGGCTTTAATCATCGTCTCAAGCGGCTTGGGGATTTCTCCGTGGGCAGCGATGCGAGCTTCAAATTTTTTCAGCTCTTCAGCCGTTGGAAGATGTCCGTAGATCACCAGGTACGAGACTTCAGTGAAGGTACTCTTCTCTGCCAGCTCCTCAATGGAGTAGCCCCGGTACTTCAGGATCCCCTTTTCTCCATCGAGAAAAGTAATCGCAGAGGTGCACGCCCCTGTGTTCATGTAACCGCTATCCAGTGTGATGTAGCCGGTGTCTGCTCTGAGTTTGGTGATGTCGATGGCCTTCTCGCCTTCCGTTCCGGTGAATACGGGAAGCTCAAAAGTCTTGTCACCTAGAGTGAGTTTTGCCTTTTCAGACATAAGGACTCCTTTCGCAAAATATGTGTGGAAAAATTGAGCCGAGTGTACCTTTCCACAACCGAATTATAAATGGTCTTGGATACTTATCGGTACCTAGGGCCAAAAAGTGAGTGGAAAAAGAGTGAACAAAGCTTAACGGAGTCGAAATAGCACTGCCTTTGGTGCCATCTTGGCCCTTTTGAGAGGGATAATCCTTATCCCTGCCTGTAATAAAGCAATCCCTGTGCCGACATGCTTGACTGATTTCAACTACTTTTCGCCGCGTCATAGTTAACCTAAGTGTAGAGAAACTCTTGGCATCCCCTTTGCTTCGTCTTGATTAAGACCATACCAGGATAGGTAGGAACCATTTTTTAAGGAGACACTCAATGCCTAGATCATCTCATGCTTTTTTCCTGCGACTCCTCTTCGCTAAAATGATTTTTGCTATCCTTTTGACCTTTCCCTTTGAGACCCACGCTCAGCGGGGCCGCGATCGTGACCGGGACCGGGATCATAACGGTGGCATCGATGTTTCTTTTGGTCGTGGAGAAATCTACCGCCAAACTCTTAACCTCCCTATGCGCTACTTCGATACTCTCGATATCGAACGCGAGTTGAATCTTCCACGTCGTGCTCAGATTTTGAGACTCAGTGTACGTGCACGCTCCACGGACTACCGCTCGGCTGCTCTCCAGCTCCTAGAGTCTGGTCGCTCCAGTGGCTATTCTCAGACGATCTCACGTTTCTCTAGCGTTGTTGATTTCATCCCTACTGGTATCCAGTCTCGCCTCGAGCTTCAGGCGCAAGGTGATCTGGTGATTGAAGAATTGATCGCCGAGGTTCAGCGTGACGTGATCCCAGGTCCGGGCCCAGGTCCTGGTCCAGGCGGCAGAGACATCGACCTATTTGTAAACCAGAGAATCTTTGGTTCTCAGGTTCTTCCGCTCCTTCAGCTGGCCCGTCAGCAAGGTCACAATCCTCAAGACCTCCTGATCCGTGGAGTAAGTGTTGATGGTGAATCCCTTGGGCGCTTCTCACAAGCTACTGTGCAATTGATTATCAACGGTCAGCGCGTTGGTTTCCCTCAGCAGTTATCACTACGTGGTCGTCAGGTGATCCTTGATCTCCCTGGCCGTGGAGGTGAAGTGGGTGAAGACATCAGAAACCTTCGTCTCGAAGTGATGGGTGATGCGCAAATTAACACTGTGACTCTCTTAGTTGCTCGCCGTCAAGGCCCTGGTCCCGGTCCCGGCCCGATCCCTGCTCCCATGCTCCGCTTGAGCCCTCAAAGAGAACTCAATGGTCGCCTCTCACAAACTCTCGAGCAGGCCATCAATGTCCCGGTGGGTTACTCGAATCGTTTGGTGTCAAGAATCGTGATCTCAGCTTCGACTCGTGCTACTGGTGAGTTCTCGATCATCGACATTGCTCGCGGCCCCTTGCAAAGAGTGACTTTAGATCGTTCAACCAGAACAACTTTTATCCAGCTTCCGCAGCCCGTCGCTCTCAGAGACATCGGCTTTAACATGATCGGAAACGCTCGCATCGAAACTGTAGACATCGAATTTCTTCGCTAAGCCTCTTTGAAGTTACCCCCTAACTTTTGGCTTAAAAGCCCCTCTGAATGAGGGGCTTTTTTTTTGTAAGAAAGTGTCATGATTAAGTCTCTCTAAGTGTCACTCTGTCTCTATCCAGAGTTCACCCCCCTTAAGTAAATTAGAGTCACTAGTCACCACTAAGGAGTCTCTGTGATCAAACTCACTCTGCTTGTTCTACTTGCCCTGTCTTCATTTTCAATCTCTGCACAAA
>JAJTIF010000111.1 GCA_021299675.1 Pseudomonadota bacterium
ATTTGATCCTCACTTCCTATTGCTAAACTGGCCAGTGTGGTACCTCCTCGGTTGGGATGACCTTCGAAATGACGTCAGAGTTTTCAGAGTAGACCGAATCAGCTCCCTCGAAGTCATCGAAGAACCAATCACGAGAAGACCCAGGTCAATCTTTCTAGAATCCTATGAGGCATCTTTTAAAAATATTTAGACTTTCCCCAACGCCTGCTCTTAGCTATGGCGCAATTTCATCAAGGGATAAAGAAACATCGAGAGGAAAATCAAATTCAAGATAATGTTTCCGTAAACGCCGCTTATAAATGACCCTATTGAATCAGTCACAAACCAACAAATGAGTGACACAAACATGGCCTTTAATAGACGAGGAGATTTTTTGATCTCATCAGAGACGTAAAACATCAGACAGCCCCAGCCAATCATCACCCCACCTAAGACGGCATTCAATATAAAAGACTCTTTTGTAAACCCGCTCGGATTTCCATCCAAGGGCCAATCGAGTAAATCAAGCAGCAGCAGCCACGGCTTTTCAGTTACTGGTGATGACGCCAAGACACTCAAACACCCTGTCAGAATGGTTATGAGAGAGCTCAGTTTAAGAAGAGAGATGTACTTAGTGTGATTTAAACTTTTCATTATGCCTCAAGCTTTTAAGCCATTCACCAAGATGTGACTCATTATATCGAGAAGCTGACCTTTCAATTCCTCAGTCTGATCCCCTGGGTTTTCTTCAAAGTTTTTTTCCATCCATAGCATGGAGAATCCGTGAATCGTGGACCAAATGATGGCGGCCATGGCGTCCACTGGGCCGGCCTTAAGAAAGCCGTGGTGTTGGCCATACTCGATCATTTGGATAAGATGATCATAGCAATCATCTCCAGCGCATTTCAAATCAGGATACTTCCCTAAATCTTTCGTCTCAATGAAGCCACCGAACATAAGTTTAGCCAGGGCCGGTCGGTTAAACACAAAATCCGCATAGGCACCGGACATCATTCGAAAACGTTGCGCAGGATCGAGATACTTTCTCTCAACAGTCTTAAAATCTTCGGATAAATCTTTGAAGCCTTGTTGCCCGAGCATGGCTATAAGATCATTTTTGTCTTTGAAGTGTTTATAGGGAGCCATCGTTGAAAGTTTCGCTTTCCGCGCAATCTCCCGAAGGGATAACTCATGAGCTCCCTTCTTTTCCAGCAACAAAAGCGCCGTCTCAAGAATCTTCTCTCGAGTCCCTACTTTTGGTTTTTTTACTCTACTCAAAGATTTTTTCATCTATCTCGATTCCTTGGGAATATAGGTACTCAAGACCTTTCTTCCATCGATTAAAAACCGAATCGATGTGTTTACTCTTTTGATCAATCCAGAGCCTTTCTGTTTCGAGCACTTGATTCAGAGTATTCTTCCCTAGTTTATAGTAAAGTCGCTCCTCTTTCAAAATGATCTTTACCTTTTGCTCCGTCAGGGCATAAGAGTCCTGGTCTTCTTGCAACCGAAGGATTTCTTTACTCAGACTCGCATTCAACGCGGCCTGCTCTCTCAAAAGTGAGCGACGTGAGAGCTCGAGGGCTTTCTGCTGAAGCTCGAAGCGATGATTTTCTGCCAGCTGAACGCCACCGTCAAAGAGAGTCCACTGGAGCTGCAGCGAGAGACTATACCAAGCCTGGTTGCCGACCAAGAAACCCTGCTCCGTATTATTGTAGCGACCAATCAGGTTTAGGTTGGGAAGATAAGACGCCTTGGTGGCGCCTTGAGCCTGATCTAAGGAGTCTATCGAGAGTTCCAGAGAGCGGATGTCCGCTCTCGCCCCACGCGCTCGGGATGAAAGCTGAGTGACGGGATCATCTCTCTTAACAAAAAAATCTAGATCTTTGGAGGTAACACCCTCAAAATCCGCAAAATGAATCTTCATCTTCTCGCGGATTTGATTTTGTTGCTCCCGCAGCTCAATCATAAAACGCGAGACCCGCACTTGCTCAACTTCAATCTTGATCAGATCCCCCCCACCCGTCTTACCTTGGCGATAGAGACGATCGACTTCCTTATACTGAGTCAGCAAGTTCTCTTTTAATCTTTGCTGGAGATTAATTTGTTCTTGCAGCTGCAGTAATCCTAAGGCCCCCACCAGTAAGTCTAAACGAATTTTTTCATTCTCATGATTGCGCGCTTCTTTTTGTGCCAGCATCTTTTTTTCCTGAGAAGTGACTCCAAAGAGCATGGAGCTCGCATTAAAGAGCGGCTGCTCCAGTTGCACTCCACCAAAGTTGTAGGCGTTTTTCCCGTAAGGCACGGGTCCATCAATTCCTTGTAAAAAGAGTCCGCGATCATTCATGACTCTCTCGAAGCTTGCGGACAATTTCGGCATAAAGCTTGCGCGCCAAGCCCCATTGTATCCCGCTTCATCCGCTTCATTCAGCTTATCATTGGCCATCCATTGATCTGTTTGACTACTCCCTGCCGTGAGTTCGGAGAAGGAATACTCGCGGGCATTGGCTGTGGGAAGAATCAAAAATAAACCCACCACACTGGCGAGAATGAAGGTTGAGTTGCTCTTACGGAACAGAAGTTCGTAGCTCGCCGGCAGAAAAAATAAGCTCAGGATGGTTGAAACAACTAAGCCTGAAATCATCGCCCAGGCCATCGGGGGCCAAAGGGTGGAGTTTTCAAAGGCCAGCGGCAAAAGCCCG
>JAJTIF010000060.1 GCA_021299675.1 Pseudomonadota bacterium
CTCTCGAATTTTACTCAAAAACACTTAATCTCGGCAGAGAATTTCACTACGTTGGGATACAGCTTTTACCTGGCGTTTGGAGGGATAGCCCTGAGGAAGTTATAAAAGGGTTTGTTGGAAAACCTTATGTGGGGAAGCTCCCTCTAATTAAAACAAATGAACTTATTGTTCCTTTGGATTTTTCTGAAAAGCAAGTACACCTAACGAGTCTTGTTGAGTTTTTAATAGCGGGAGGGTTATTAGCTCCAAATGTCGTCACTACTAGAATCCTGAGAGATTTAGATCAAATCAAAACGGTTGCCGACATGGCAGAGGTCGTGGGTCTGTCTCCTCGCCAGCTGCAACGAACTCTTAAAGAAACCACGGGGCTTTCGCCCCATGATTTTCTTAAGATTCTTAAGTTGCAGCAATCCTTTGAGCATAACTATTTAGACTATTACGCAGATCAAGCGCACTATATTCACTCATTTCGTAAAATTACGGGCTTTACCCCATCTAAATATACCAAGAAGTTTAATGTCTGATTTCTACAATATTTTAAACCGCAAGTGAGCTACCTTTTCTTAAAGTGTTCTAAATAAAAGGAGCTAATATGGGAAAGACGAATGCTGTGGGTTGGTTTGATATATATGTAAGTGACATGAGTCGAGCTGTTTTATTCTACGAAACTGTCCTTAAGCAAAAACTTGAAAAGATTGATGACCCAACAGGTGAAACTCAGATGATGATTTTTGCAGGAAATATGACGTCCTATGGAGCTGCCGGAGCTTTAGTGAAATCAAATCATTCGAAACCTGGCCCGGGCGGAACTATGATCTATTTTTCTGTTAATGACTGTGCTGTCGAGCAGTCTAGAGTTGTATCTGCTGGAGGAAAGGTAATACGTCCCAAATTTTCGATTGGCTCTTTTGGATGGATCACTTTATGTATGGATACAGAAGGTAATTTGATAGGCTTTAATTCGGTAAAATAGAATTATAATGATGAAGCTAAGTGAAACCAAAGCCAACCTCAATCTAGACAGTTTCACGATAGGTCATTTTTTTGAGGAGCTATCTTTTGATGATAGTTTTTACTTAAAAAAGTTTTTTCGTGGGCTGTCTATTTATGTTCACGGCAAGGCTGTTGCCTATATAGCAAACCGTCCAGGCGATAAATCGTTTCGAGAGAAAAATTATCAAATTGATATCTGGAATGGGTGTTTGATTCCAACAGAACGAGAGCATCATACTGAACTATTGAAACTGATAAAAGGGACAGTTATTCATCCAGTTATACAGAAATGGTTGTATCTTCCTCATAAGTCGGAGCATTTTGAGGAATCCATATTTAAAATAGTGGATTTGATAAAAAAGCAGAGTGAACTTGTTGGAATTGTGACCACTATAAAGCTAAAAAAGAAAGGTTCAGTTAAAAAATCGAAAAAGAAAATCAAAAAAAGATCTACTTAAGTATCAATGTTTTAATCGATCTAGGTCTAAGGATTTTAGATTAACTGATAGTTCTTGACCTCCCCCCACTCATGCTCGAACTCTCATGTTCACAACCTGACTTGATCCCTCTATCTTTTTCAACTCAAACTGCAAGTCATCAGATATGATTTGATTGAGGATGCTTGTATCGTTAGTTAATTGTGCCTGTCTGATCTTTTCTTCCAGGTCTTTAATTTCATTAATCATGGGTAGAATTTTAGGGGATGGCCGCTAAATCGACTAGTATCATTTGGCATTCTGGGCACAAAGACTGTTGGAAAAATAGGTCTGCGGCTATTCCTATCCTTTCTTTCATTGTCCATCCATCAATACTCAAGACAATCACTTGCATTCAAAGCTAAACTCAATCTTATGAATAGAATGTTCTTGGAATCGGAGAGAGTGATCCTCACTGAAATATCAGTGGATGATGCTTTGCTTCTCTTTGAATTAGATAGCGATCCAGACGTCATGAAGCATTTAACTGATGGAAAGCCTTCAACCATGCAAGACATTGCTTCGGCTATGGAAAGAATCCGTAAAGTGATTGAAAAATTCCAATACAAGTTTGGATTCTGGTTGGCATATTCAAAAGAGAATCATGAATTTATGGGATGGTTTCATTTTCGTCCCGGAAAGAGCACTCCAGATGATGTTAAGAATATTGAACTTGGCTATCGTCTTAAAAAAAAGTTTTGGGGCAAAGGATATGCGACAGAAGTTTCAACTCGTTTAATCGACATTGGTTTTGAAAAATACGAACTAGACTCTGTTTTCGCAACGACTATGAAGGCTAACCTTGCCTCTCAGAAAGTTATGCAGAAATTGGGTCTAAAGCATGCCAGTGACTACGAAGAGGAGGGCTTTCCTGGGGAGGACAAGTCTGCAGTAAAATACGTGATTAAAAAGAACGATTGGATTGCCCGACGCAATAGCTTTAAAGTCCGATAGAGTTAAATCTCAAGCTTCCTTCTCGGCATTGTCATTTCTTCAGGCAATGTGAATCAGGGTAAATGTAACGAAAAGTCTCTCTATATCTCTGTAGTTAGCTAATATTGGCTAAACAATTAAATAAATTTGGAAGATTAATAATTATTTCTTAATCACCAAGAGCATTTTAGTCTTTTATGGGCTTCAACCAGCCCAGACCCCTAACATTGACTTCCTCAACTTCACTCCCATCTTGTCTTGCACGAGGTGCCCATGAAGCTAGTGCTCACGCGAACTCTCTTGTCCCAAAAGCCTAAAGCTCGAAGTTTTCTTTTGGGGCTTTCAAGCTATGTCGTGCTCTTGCTGGTTTTTTTTATGAACCAACGCGGGCTGAGTGCTAACGGAGACATTGTTTACACGCAAGGGGAGTACTGGCGGGCTTTTACCACCACGCTGATGCACGCGGATGTCATGCACCTCGGATCCAACACAATGTTCTTTCTTATCTTCTCTGTGTTGCTGAACAACTACTTTGGCTTTTGGGTCTTTCCCTTTCTAAGTTTGCTTGTTGGTGGCGTCATCAATCTCATCGCCTTCAAGGTGTATGACCCCCAAATCTATCTCGTAGGGATCTCGGGCGTGATCTATTTCATGGCCTCTTTTTGGATGGTGATGTTTATCACCCTAGAGCGGCAGATGAAGCTCGGCAGGCGCATCCTGATTGCTCTGGCCGTGTCCTTGATTCTCCTATGGCCTGAGGCGTTCCATGAAAAAGTGAGTTATCTGGCACATGCTCTGGGGGTGGCGTTCGGGATTCCCGTGGCGCTTTTGTACTTTCTGCTTCAAAAAAATAAGCTTCGTTCCCATGAGGTTTGGGAGTCAAAGGTGGAGTCCCTGGACCCGGTCTTAGAGGAAATAGCTTTGTCCTATCCCAAAGAATCTGAATCAGGGGAGTTTGTGCCCTGACAAGTGTTTGAATCCTGTTCGAAGATTTCTTTTTCTGGTAAAACTTTCGATATATTTAACTCCCCCAAAGGATACCCCTATGAAAGCCCTCATTCTGCTCTCTATTTTCGCCACCTCACTTAGTTTCGCGCAAACGGACGCGCTCAAAGCCAAGATGGGGGAAGTGAAGAAAAAGGGCTGCCCAGTCGTTAACGGGAAAGAAGACTGCTCAGCTCAAGAAGTCAAAGACAAGGCACTAGAGATGAAAGCTAAAGCGATGGAAGCCAAAAAGAAACTCAAGCCATAAGCGGCCGATAACTAGAATTGACCTGTGTCAGTTCTAGTTACTTCAAAGAAAAGGTCTCACCATTTTTAAAGGAGCTTGTCTCGATGGTGCGGTCTTGAATACGCAAGAGTTGGACAGCTGTGGGTCCGATGACTTCCGCGGACTCATTCTTAATGAAAAGAGCATTGTCTTCATCGATACCAATGCCTGTGAGTTGATGAGTTAAAACAACATCGGCCAGGCGCTGCCAGCGATTTCTCACAAGAAAGTGCTGATCGACAATGTAGTGAGCTGGTAAGAGTCCAAGGCCTTGAGATGTCTCGACCCCTCTACCCGTGAGCATCTTCTGTGACATGATCGCCGTGCCCGCGCTGGTGCCAGCGAAGATTGTTCCTTGCGCGAATCTCTCTCTGAAGGCCTCGTGCAGTTTATATCGCTCAATCACTTCCATGAGTCTGTTCTGATCGCCACCCGAGAAGAAGACCCCCTGAGCGCTTTAAGTTTTTCTTGAAAATCGCTCACAGAGACGAGAGGGAGGTCGATGACCTCAACCTTTGATGCCTGAGCGTCCCGCAGAGCTTGCGC
>JAJTIF010000247.1 GCA_021299675.1 Pseudomonadota bacterium
ACAAACTCCTCAAGCCGTCCCATCCGCTCCTGTTCAAGCTGCTGCGCCCGCTGGGGCTCAGGCGCCTAAAGCTGTGCCTTCCGCTGCCACCAAACTCAGTAATCCTGATGCCTCTCAACCCAACGTCAAACGCCTCGAAGAAGTCCGTGCCAAAATGGCGCAGAACAAGGGCGCTCCGGTTAAACCTGGAGCCGCTCCGACTGTCCCAGCCCCTGTTACCAATGGCAGTAGCGCCCTACAACTCAGCCCTGATCAAGATCCGAATCTGGCCCAATTGGTAGACTTGATTGAGACCACTAAGTTTGAGGCTCGAGTGGAAGTCGCCGTCGCTCAGCAGATGAGCACCTACATGGCAGAAATGCTCTCAGACGCAAAACTCATGCAACACCAAGTGCAGCAGCTCCTCATGCGCTTGAATCAAAAAAATGCTGCCAACAAACCCGAACTGGTGGCGATCCAGAAGGCCCTTGCCGACTTCATCAATAAGAAACGAAAATACCCTCATGAAAAGTGAGCACCGAAAGTTTGAGGGCAAGAGTTCCACCGCCATTGTTTTCCTGCATGGCTATGGCGCCAACATGGATGATCTCGCGGGTCTCTATGACTACCTCGATCCACAGCAGAACTGTCATTGGTATTTCCCCAATGGTCCAGTGAAGATTCCCTTTGCGGGTATGTGGGAAGGCCGCGCCTGGTTTCCTATCGACATGCAGGAGCTGGAAGCGGCCATGCAAGAGGGGAGGCATCGTCGGTTTAGTGATAAAGCACCCCTTGAATTCCTGCGCTCACTCTCCGTGATGGAAGAAGAGATCAAAGAGCTGCAAAAAAAATTTCAAAAAGTGATTGTGGGTGGTTTCAGCCAAGGTGCGATGATGGCGACCCATCTGGCCAGCCGTTTACCCGTAGATGCACTGGTCATTCTTTCCGGGACTCTGCTCGACCAGGCCAATCTTGAGCAAAATTATCACACACGCCCTGTGCCATTTTTTCAATCCCATGGCGACCAAGATCAACTACTGGGGCTGTCTGAAGCCAAAGAGCTCTACAGTGTTTTAGAAAAAAAAGGTTTCCAAGGTTTGTGGGCTCCTTTTCGTGGGGGTCACGAGATCCCACCTCAGATTCTCAAGGCCCTAACAGCTTTTCTTCGCCCCTATACTTCTCCTTAGCAAATTGCGTTAGAGCTGATTGTGCAAAGCGCGTGAGTTGTGCTTTCGCTGTTTAAGTTAAGCTCTTATTTTTGCTTAAGTTTCCGTTCTCCAAAGCCCTTTCTTCCGTTTATAATGAAACCTCATTTAAACCCAGGATTTGGACTATGAAATCAACGGACTTTGTCACTTCCTCAGATAACACTTTTATCGATGGCCTTTACTCTGATTATCTTCGTGATCCTCACTCGGTAGAGGAGAGTTGGAGGCAGTTTTTCAAAGGCTTTGATTACGCCAGCACCAACACTTCCTCCGATGGAGTCTCTGTCGATGAGCAGACTCTGCAAAAAGAATTTAAAGTTCTGCGCTTCATCGAGGCTTTCCGCTCACGCGGGCATCTCTTGAGTAAAACCAACCCTGTGCGCGAGAGGAAAAATCGCTATCCGGGCCTAGAGATCAGTGACTTCGGTCTCAGCGCTGATGACTTAGAAAAAACTTTCTCCGCAGGAAATTTCTTAGGCCTTGGAGCGGCAAAACTCAAAGATATCCAGGCCCGCCTGCATCAGATTTATGCGGGAGCGATCGGCTTTGAGTACAATCATGTCAATCACAACGAAATCCGCCAGTGGTTTCAAGACAAGGTGGAGAAATCCAACGTGTCTTTTACCATTGAGAAGAAAAAGCGCATTCTGCGTAAACTCAACGAAGCCGTCGCTTTCGAAAATTTTCTGCACACCAAGTACGTCGGTCAAAAGCGCTTCTCGCTTGAAGGAGGTGAGAATACCATCTCGGCTCTCGACGCTGCCATCAATCACTCCGCCGATCTAGGTGTTGAGGAAGTGGTGATCGGCATGGCCCACCGTGGACGCTTAAACGTCTTGGCCAATATCTTGGGCAAGACCTATGAATACATCTTTAATGAGTTCGAAGGGACGGCGGTGCCGGATCTCACGATGGGCGATGGGGATGTGAAGTATCACTTGGGTTATGCCTCTCACGTTAAGACGCCCACGCAAAAAGATGTCTACCTGAAGCTGATGCCCAACCCCTCACACCTCGAAGCTGTTTCGAGCGTGGCGCTGGGGTATTGCCGCGCTCAAGCGGACAACCTTTATAAAGAGAATCCCTCCAAGATCTTGCCTGTGATCATCCACGGCGACGCTGCGGTGGCAGGGCAGGGGATTGTCTATGAGACGCTGCAAATGTCGGCCCTTCCCGGCTATTTTGTCGGCGGTGCTCTGCACTTTGTGATTAACAACCAAGTGGGCTTTACCACTGATTATGACGATGCTCGCTCCTCTATCTACTGCTCGAGTGTCGCGCGCACGCTTGAGATTCCCTCGATCCATGTCAACGGTGACGACGCGGAAGCGGTGGTCTATGCCATGGAGCTGGCCTGTGAGTTCAGAGCGAAATTCCAGAAAGATATTTTTATCGACATGGTCTGTTACCGCAAACACGGACACAACGAGTCGGATGAACCCAAGTTCACTCAACCCTCTTTGTACAAACTCATCGGAAAGCACAACAATCCGCGCGAAGTCTACAAAGAGAAGCTGATCGAGGGTCATCAGATCGAAGCCCAGTTGGCGGTGCAGATGGAAGAAGAGTTTAAGAATCTTCTGCAAGACCGGTTTAACTCTGTCAAACAGAAGCCACTGCCTTACCTCTATCAAAAGCCTGAAGAGGAGTGGAAAACATTCCGCCGCTCTACTCCTGCTGATTTCGACTCTAGCCCAGCGACCAAGGTCAAAAAGATTGCTTTGGAAGAGACACTCAAGGCCCTGACCTTTACTCCTGCCGGGTTTAAGCCATTGGATAAGGTCAGTAAACTTTTGGAAGAAAGAAAGAAGCGTTTTGACGACAACAATCTCGACTGGGCGATGGCCGAACTCTTTGCCTACGGTTCGCTCTTGCAGGAAAAGATCCACGTGCGCATGTCTGGCCAGGATTGTATCCGCGGTACTTTCTCTCACCGCCACGCCGGTGTCACGGACGTCGACTCCAGTCAGCGCCATCTGTTCTTGAATTCTATCGGGGGAGACCAAGGTAAGTTTCGCATCTTCAACTCACTTCTCTCCGAGTACGCAGTGCTCGGCTTCGAGTATGGCTACTCGCTAGGTTCACCTCGTAACCTCAACATCTGGGAAGCCCAGTTTGGCGACTTCGCCAACGGTGCCCAAACCATTATCGATCAGTTTATCTCAAGCGGAGAGTCTAAGTGGCAGCGCCAGTCGGGCGTCGTGCTGCTTCTGCCTCATGGCTACGAAGGGCAGGGACCTGAGCACTCCAACGCGCGTCCAGAGCGCTTTCTCCAGCTCGCCGCTGAGTGGAATATGGTCGTGGCTAACCTCACCACTCCGGCCAACATTTTCCATGCTCTGCGCCGCCAGGTGAAGTGGGACTTCAGAAAACCACTGGTCATTTTTTCACCTAAGTCTCTTTTGAGACACCCTGATTGTGTCTCGAAGATTGAAGACCTCACTGAGGGCCACTTCCAAGAGATCATCGACGATGCAAAAGTGAAGGATCCAAAGAAAATTAAGCGCCTCCTCCTGTGTACTGGAAAGGTCTACTACGATCTCAAAGCGCGCCAGGACAAAGAGCAGCGTGAAGATATTGCGATCGTGCGTCTTGAGCAGCTTTACCCGATGCCGGAAAAGCAGAGCCAAGAGCTCGTCAAAAAATACGGCCACTGCGAGAAGGTGTGGGTGCAAGAAGAGCCCAAGAACATGGGTGCCTTCACATTCCTCAGACGCTACACACAGTTTGATGACTTCAAGCTTATCGCGCGTAAGTCTTCGGCCAGTCCGGCTACGGGGTACGCCAGTGTCCACGCCAAAGAACAACAAAAACTTATGGACATGGCCTTCGGCCAGAGTCCTGTTGAATCGGTATAAAGGAAATAGTTATGGTTGATGTAAAAGTTCCTGCTGTTGGTGAGTCAATTACCGAAGTCACGATCGCTGCTTGGCTGAAAGCTGACGGTGATATTGTGAAAATGGATGAGCCGATCCTCTCCATTGAATCCGACAAGGCGACACTCGAAGTGGCAGCTCCGCAAGCGGGGAAGCTCAAAATTTTAGTTAAAGAAGGCGAGACTGTGGCCATTGGGGCCAAAGTCGCCACCGTTGATCCCTCTCAAACCCAAGGGGCGGCTCCTAGTAAAGCAGCTCCCGCCGCCGAAGTGAAAACGGCAGCGGCACCAGTCGCGGCAAGCGGTGGTGATAAAAACTTCCCCAGTCCTGCGGCTGGAAAAATCTTGGCCGAGAAAGGTGTGGATGCAAGCTCTGTGACGGGCTCTGGAAAAGATGGGCGCATCACCAAAGCGGATGCCCTCAGTGCTCAGGCTGCAGCTCCCGCGGCACCCGCCAAGTCCAACGATATGGCGCAATTGGTGAAAGAGACCATCTCCCAGTCCTTTGGTCGCGAGATCAAGCGCGAGAAGATGAGCAATCTACGCAAGACCATTGCTCGCCGCTTAGTCGAGGCCAAGAACACAACGGCCATGCTCACAACTTTTAACGAAGTCGACATGTCGGCCGTGATGGAGATGCGCAAAAAGCACAAAGACGCCTTTAAAGAAAAACACGGTGTGGGACTGGGCTTTATGTCGCTTTTCACCCGTGCCAGCTGCATTGCTGCCAAAAATTTCCCGGCCGTCAATGGCATGATCGATGGCAATGACATCGTCTATCATAACTACGCTGACATCGGTGTGGCTGTTTCTACTCCACGGGGTCTAGTGGTCCCAGTGATCAGAAACGCTGAGAGCATGTCGCTCGCACAGATCGAGCTTAAAATCATTGAACTGGCGACCCGCGCCCGCGAAGGAAAACTTTCCATCGATGAGATGCAAGGAGGCACGTTCACCATCACCAACGGTGGGATCTTCGGCTCCATGCTCTCCACGCCGATCATCAACATTCCTCAGTCAGCGATCCTTGGCATGCATAACATCGTCGAGCGTCCGGTAGCGGTGAATGGCCAAGTGGTTATTCGTCCTATCATGTATATCGCTCTCTCTTATGACCACCGTATTGTGGATGGCCGTGAGTCGGTAGGCTTTTTGAAAAATATTAAAGACGTGTTGGAAGATCCAACTCGCATGCTCTTGGATTTATAGTTATGGAAAAATTTGATTTAGTTGTGATTGGTTCTGGTCCTGGTGGTTACATCGCTGCCATTCGTGCCTCGCAGTTGGGTATGAAATGCGCCATCATCGAGCGCTACTCAACTCTCGGTGGCACCTGCCTGAACGTAGGCTGTATTCCCTCTAAGGCTTGGCTCGACTCCTCTGAGCGCTACCACGAGGCCCAGCATAGCTTTGATGCTCACGGGATCAAAGCCGAGAAGCTCACGCTGGATATGCCAAAGATGGCCGATCGTGTGCAGAAAGTCGTGAAGGGGATTACGGTTGGGGTGCAAGGACTGATGAAGAAAAATAAGATCCAGGTCTTCCAGGGCTTTGGCTCCTTTGTGGATGCACACACCGTGCTCATCAAAGGTGAGACCAGCGAGACAAAAATCCAGGGCGATAAGATTGTCATCGCTACAGGCTCAAAGCCTTCGACACTTCCTGGTGTGAAGATTGATAAAGAGCGCATCATCACTTCCACGGAAGCCCTCAAACTCAAAGAGGTGCCCAAGCATCTGATCGTGATCGGTGGCGGGGTGATCGGGCTCGAGATGAGCTCCGTCTTTCGCCGTCTGGGCTCTAAGGTCTCTGTGGTCGAATACGCAGACTCCATTATTGCGATGATGGATAAGGATCTGGGTAAAGAGCTACAAAAAGTTCTCAAGCGCGATGGCGTTGATTTCCATCTCGGTCATGGGGTGTCCAGTGTCACGCGCGCTGGCGATAAGGTCACAGTCAAGGCGAAGCCTAAAGCCGAGGGCAGTGAGTTGGTGCTGGAAGGTGATTACGTGCTGGTGGCTGTGGGACGCAGGGCCTTCACGGATAACTTGAATCTTGAAGCCGCAGGACTTAAGGCCGACGAACGTGGGCGTGTCCCGGTGAATGATCACCTCCAAACATCTGTGCCTCACATCTACGCCATTGGCGATGTGGTGAGAGGGGCGATGCTCGCCCATAAAGCGGAAGAAGAAGGCGTCTATGTGGCGGAAGTGATGGCGGGACAAAAGCCTCACATCAACTACAACCTCATTCCGGGAGTGGTGTACACCTGGCCTGAAGCGGCGGGTGTGGGGGCCACAGAGCAAGAACTCACCGAGCGAGGAGTGGCGTTTAAGGTTGGTAAGTTTCCCTTCATGGCGCTGGGCCGGGCCCGCGCGAGTGAAGAGAAAGATGGTTTTATCAAAGTCCTGGCGGATAAGACAACGGATGAAATCTTAGGCGTGCATATGATTGGTCCTCGCTGTGCGGACCTGATCGCTGAAGCCGTGGTGGCGATGGAGTATCGGGCCAGTGCGGAGGATATTTCTCGGATGTCCCACGCTCACCCCACCTACGCCGAAGCGATGAAGGAGGCCTGCCTGATGGCGACGGAGAATCGTCCCCTTAATTTTTAAAGGAGCAGAATTTAAGCTGCTTGCTCAAGGGGCGCTCTCAGAGAATCGAAAGTTCTTTTCAACTCATAGCCGTTATCGACGAAGTAGAAGGTGTATGATTTCTTTGCCACTTTGATGATGACGGTTTGAAACTCATCTTCTTCTCCAATGATGTCAACCTTATTAATTTCTAGGATAGCCACGGTGGTGAATTCAAAGTTCCATGGAGATTTCATCATCACTTTTTCGCTGTTCCAGCGCACGATACATTTATAATCGTAGGTCACCAGTGCCATCACGCTCACGGCCAGAGAGATTCCAAGCGTAAATATTAAGAGTCCCGTTGAGCCCCCTCGAGCAAAACTCATCATCATATAGCTCTGCACCCCGTAGGCAAAGCAGAGCAGTGGCACCACGCGGACAAGGTGATCAAGATGTTTTTCGTGGGTCAGTGTTTTGTAGTTTTCCATAAGGGACTTATCGGAGGAGTGCGAAGGAGGCTTTAAGGGCAAAAAAAAAAGCTCCCCGAAGGGAGCTTTTGATGGTTTTTGTCGGAATTTTCTTACTGAGCAGTGGAGTAGCTTGCAGATGATTGACAGGTCATGCTGCCAGAGGCGACACCTGTTGTGCGATCAGCACAGTTTGTAGTCGCCACATCAGAGGTATGGCGGAAAAATGTCCCAAGGCCAGAGGTAGAGGTGAGACCGGAAGCGGCCATAGGGAATTTCCCGAGTTGTCTGCACAGCTCAAGCCCAGCCCCTTTTTGATTTGTGATTCCACCAGAATCAGCGAGAATGACGTGGGTCCCTCCCACGGGACTAACAACCTGGCACTCAGTTCCAGCTGTATTAAAGGAATAATTAGATGCGAT
>JAJTIF010000277.1 GCA_021299675.1 Pseudomonadota bacterium
GAATCCGGAACCAAAACACGACGAGAAGACAGAGTTACGGAAGTGGTAAATTTTTTGGTCACTCCACCTTCCCCACCAATACCTGCGACTTTGAAGCCGCCCTTCAGAACAGCTTCACTTTCAATATTACTGGACGCCTCACAAGTAAAACTCATGAAACGGCGAGCAGTACGTCCGTTCACTTGGCGAGCGCGCCCTCGCCCATCTTTTAAAATCAAATCAAAGCGCCCTTGTGCATCGAATAGAGG
Source organism: Pseudomonadota bacterium (assembly GCA_021299675.1). Lineage (GTDB taxonomy): Bacteria > Bdellovibrionota > Bacteriovoracia > Bacteriovoracales > Bacteriovoracaceae > UBA6144. The sequence continues at coordinate 249 of JAJTIF010000277.1, forward strand.
ATAGAGACCTTCACCCTTTAGGTCCACATAGGTTGAAACTGTGTTTTTGAATTTAAAAACTGGACCAGCAGAAAGCTTCACACCCAAGAATTCAGCAGACACTTGAGCAGAAAATTCTGATTCACGACCTGTGGTCACGCCTGAAGCTGCGGTCATATTTGACGTAGAGACCCAGCGCTCGGACTCAAGTTGATCATCGACCAGCGCTTTGCCGAGAGCTGCACTTGTTTGGTTATTAATATTTTTATTTTCATTTTCTTCAACGAAAGATTCGCTCTCTTGCTCATTGGCGTTTTGTAGCGGCTGCCCCAGGAGATCCACCTTCTGCAAGCTTCGCTCTTTTAAACTTTCAAGCAATGGTCCTGTTAGCTCAGCTTCTTGAGAAACAAAGAGGGGGGCATCGAGCACATCTAAAACTATTTTTCGGATATCATCCTGTAGGGCCTCATCAATCAGGTAAATCTCAGACTCCATGTCTTTAATGACCTGTGTACGAGCTTCACTGGCAGATCCGGTTGAAGCGAGGGCAAGTTCATAACCACGAAGTACGGCTTCTTTCACCTGGCGGTGAAGTCTTTGACCTTCTAGCCAGGCCCTCTGCTCTACTGAGAGACGAGCCTGTTCGTAGTAAGCTTCACGTTCAAGCGCATCGAGATCGAGTGAGGTATCCGAGTAGGATTGAAGTTCCAAGAGGCGATTCTCAAGATGAGAATTATCTAGAAATGCCAACACTGGTGTGCTTAAGCTTAAAAGAAAAAGTGATCCCACTAATCTTTGTGATAATTTTCGCATCATCGGCCCCTCAAAAAATTTTGGCTATCTTAAGCCAGAATTAAGGCGATGCGTTAATTATCAGTGCTTTAAGTAAAATTTATAGTCTTTGTGCTCAAGAAGTTGCTTCTGACCACTCCAAGGGTCAATAAATTCAAGGCTTATGGAGGCTAAAGCGAGGCCGTCTTTATTCTTGTTCCCTTTACCATACTTAGGGTCACCCATGACGGGAGCCTCGATCAGATCAAGGTGACGACGAATCTGATGGAGCCGACCAGTGTGTAATTCGAGCTCCAATAGGGCCTTGTCTTGTGAGCGATCGAGGACTTTGTAGCTAGTCTTTGCTTCTTGCTGGTCGAGAGGGAACTCAATCACACCTTGGTTTTCAAGGAAGCCATGGACCTTTACCAGCGCATGGTAAATCTTTTTAATTTTATTTTGGAGGAAGAGTTCGCTTAAAAGATGCGTGGCCTTCGAGTTGTAAGCGACGAGCACCAGACCTTGCGTTTCTCGATCGAGGCGATGCACCAGGAAGGGAGTTTTGCCGGCCATCTCCACCGCATACATCAGGCTCGTCTGGTCCCCGGCATCAGTTCCTTGCGACATGATGTTAGCGGGCTTCAACCAAACTCCATAGTGAGGCGAATCATACAAGCACTGCGCTGACGTAAAGGGAGCGAGGGCAAGAACCTTTTGATCATACACCGCTTCCAGTAGATCATCCTTTCGCAGTCGATAGCGCGGGTCACGGATGCGCTTGAAGGATCCCTTCCCGCCCACCTTTACTTTCACCGCTCCGTAGTGAAGCATCTTTGTGACAACATCGGCGCTTAAACGAGAGGAGGACTGGAGCAGACTGCTCACGTCCCCCTCGCTTGAAACTTTGATTTTAAATTTTTTCACAGCTGGACTTCAAACACACCCGGAACACTCTTTTCAATCACACCCTGGTGCTCCGAGAGGCCTGTCAAATTGGTCTTCAGCTCCGCGACTAGATTGTGCAGAAGATCGATCATCAGCTCTTGGTCTTCTTTGAAAGAGTCTGATAATTCCTCGAGCATTTTCTCGTGGGCGTGGATATCTATAGAGGCGGACTTCTCTAACTGAGGCACGACCCCAGTAAAGGCCATGGCCACTTTCGTGATCTCGATGTCGAGTGAAGAGAGATTCTTATCAAGATTTTGGACGGCGCGATCGAGGTTCATGATCGAATCTTTCATGTCCGCTGCCAGCTTCTGTGCTGAATCACTAAGCATCGGCGAGTTCATGAGGAACTCGTTTTGAAGCTTCATGAGTTTTTGTTTCGAAAGCATGAGCTCAGTCCGATCTGACTTATAGTGGACTTTTACTTGCTCTAGGTTCTGCGCACTATCCTTGAGCCCACTCAAACGATCGATCAGATGGCGACACTGCTCCCAGTAGAAATCCGTGCGCTTCGTTTGCGTCCGCACGACTTGCGTCAGTGCACGGTGGTCTGTCTGAAGGTCGCCGTTTGTTTGATCTAAGGAGATAAACACATCACGCATGCGCTTGAGCTGCGAGAGTTCTTTCTTGAAGAAGCTGGACTGCTCCTGGAAGAAGGTGTGCATCTCAATAATCATTTTGAGATGATCTTTTTTCTCGTTATCCAGCTGCTTAACCTGATTGTGGAGATCGAAGCGGTAACTGTTGAGCTTTTCAATGACACGAGAAAGCTTTGACCAGTCTTCCTCGAGACCGGCTTTCTTCCAGAGCGGGGCGAGTTGAGCCTGAACCTCTACACCCCAAGTTTCAAGCTCCAAGGCCTCGAAGGCAGAGCGCACGGGATGCATAATAAGATGGGATTGAGTTTGGATCGCTTCCTTGATGAGCACCAGATCGTAGAAAATCACCAGGAGTTTACCTTCATCTTTTTCTATGGGGGAGAGGTGCATCTCCATGGGCACAGTCACACCGTCGCTCATTTGGAGTTGAACCTGCCAGGTCGCCGGCTCCATTGTGGTCAGGGCCTGGGACAGATAATCCTGAGAGGCGATAATCTTCTTACCAAAAAATGCCAGGTCCAGTTCGCTGAGATCTGTTTTAGAGTCGAGCCCAAATTGATCGAAGAAGAGTGAGTTCACCCACTCGACTCTCCCCTGAGCATTGATGATCAGGGAGCTGAAAGGCATCCCGAGTGAAAAATTCTCTCCTAAGCCCTGTGCGATACGAAACTGTTCGAGAGAGTCGGTAAACTGGTTTTGACGACTCGGCGAAACATAATCCAAGGGATCGATGTCTCGGGATTTTTTGAGAGCAGAAAGAAATTTAAAAAATTTATTTTCAAACACTCTGACCAAATCAGCACTCGCCTTGAACCCGAGGAAAGTGACCAAGCCCCAAAACACAAGACTTCCCGCTACAAGAGCCCAAACCATTTGAATGATCCAATAGAACTGGTCCATTTGTACTTTTTGAATCGATCCCAGGGCCAGATGTGCTTTCGCCGCCCACTGCCCTACGGCTTCTTTAGCGGAAAGTTCCGTCTGACTCAGAGTCTTGCGAACTTCATGCAGGTCTAGGAGCATCACGAGGTCAGATTGGATCTCATCCAGCTGAGCGAGAGTGGAAGACTTATCATCCGGATCAAGGGCAGAACCTTTGATTAAATTCGTCATCGCACTGAGATCACTTTCCATGTACTTTACGATATTTGATTCGACACGGCCTGAGAGCTTTAAGAGACTGATCCGCTGCTCTAGTCTCTCCGTTCCACGCTGGATGTTTTTCCAGCGTTTGCGAGAGGCCTGTGCCTCGAGCTTCTCCACTTTTGTTTTCATCGTGACCAGAATTTCATCTGGCCGTGAAAGACGACTTAACTGATCGCTGATATGTTTGTAGTTTTCTAGAGCAGCGTCGAGTTCTTTATTTCTCTGGAAACTCAGATTCGTCTCAATCTTTTGGTGGGCATCGTTGAGATAGCCAATTTTATTTTGAGCCTCAGCGCTCTGATTGGATTCGATAAATCGTTTCAACTGCTCGTAATGGACAAAAGATTTTAGTTGTTCGATATCTTCGACGCCTTCGATCTTAATCGTGTCGATGTTGGCTTGGGTTTCAACTTGGGTCTTGAGCTTTAGGCCTATAAAAATGAGACTTGCGACGAGCAAGATGTAGTAAACGTGGGAGATGTTTTTTAGCAGTTTGAATGATTGAGCTTGCATGGATTCCTCATAATGATGCTTTTAATCATTATGAGGAAATTGAGACAAAGTGAAAAGGTTTTGCTTAGCTTGCGATGTCTTCGTGGCTATCGAACTGGTTGCGCAGTTTTGCCTTCAGTTTCAAGATCGCCTGAGTGTGAAGCTGAGAGACGCGTGATTCTGTGACGTCTAATACCTGACCAATCTCTTTCAAGTTGAGATCTTCGAAGTAATAGAGCGATAGGACCAGTCTCTGCTTCTCCGGAAGAGTCTTGATGCCGTCTTTGATGATATCCTGGGCGCGCTTGTAGTTCACCGCCTGGTATGGGTTCGCCGAGCGGGAGTTCTCCATCAAACTTCCCATGAGTTTCTTGTCACCGCGACCCATGGAAGCCGTGTCGTCGATGTTGAGAAGTGAGACGGTCTTAGATTTATTGATGAGGTCGTGGAACTCTTCCATTGAGCACTGAAGCTCAACGCACATTTCGTCGTCCGTCGCTGGGCGGCCGAGTTCTTTATCAAGCTTGGCGTAAGCGCGCTCAACCTGCTTAGCTTTCTCGCGCACTGAACGTGGTACCCAGTCCTGTGAGCGTAACTCATCGAGGATAGCTCCACGGATACGGAATTCCGCATAGGTTTTAAACTTATTATCACGGGTGGGATCAAACTTTTCGATCGCATCCATTAGACCGATGACACCACAGCTCATGAGATCATCGAGCTCGATGTTCGAGGGCAGTCTTGAGGCAATTTTCTGTGCGATATATCTTACAAGTGGGGCGTACTCGAGAATAATCTCGTCCTTCACCTTCGGCTCAACAGTGCTGCGGTAGTCTTTGAGGTTCTTCAACTTTGTTGTCAGTGATGACATAAGCGCTGCTCCTTAGCGTGGGGGATCTCAGTGAACTTCTTGTTCAGTTGTCAGTGCAGCACGCTGCGTACCGACACCCCATTTTTCGGCGAATTGCTGGACACACTTTAAAAATTTCTTATGCCATTCACTTCCGTCCCCAGAGAGGAAAAAAGTATCAAATTGTTCTGCGGCGATATCCACTTTATGCAGACCACCGAGCACATGAGTCCGGCATCCGAGGTAGTTCTCGATGGTTTCACTCAGGGTCATAACGACCTTCTGAAACTGACGGTCATTCTGAATCATGTTGACCAGCAGATGATTTTCTTTGATCCCAAAGCGGTTCTGAAGGACCTTAACCAGTGAATACGAATCAGTGATTGAACTCTTGTCCGGAGTCACCACGATAACTCTGTGGTCACACCAAGCATTGAGCGTGAGGCTCACGCGATCGAGCCCTGCTGGACAGTCGAGAAGAATCCAATCGTAACTGTCTTCGTGGGCGCGAATGATATCGATAATGATCTCATCGAGCGCCAAGCGACTCTCGAAGAGCTCCACATTGCCATTGCAGGCCGGAAGAAGATCGAAGTGCTCCCGCTTGATCACGCAGTCCTCGAAAGACTTTTCTGCGGAGAGGAGCTTGAAGAAGCTGTCATCCAGAGGAAGACCAAGCTTGATCGCTGTGTTTGAAAGATTGGTGTCGCAGTCGATGAGAAGGACCTTCTGGCCCAAGGCCCCAAGCTCACGGGCCATGCGGAGGGCAACAGAAGTTTTACCGACTCCGCCTTTGCCGCCGGTGATCGAAACTTTAATGGCTGAATGTTGTCGTTGAATAAACTGAGCGGGTCGCGATTGAGTCAGGGGTTGAGTTCGAAAGGACATCAACCATTCACTAGTCTTTTGCATATACCTCCTGTACGGCCACTCTCACAGCTTCTCCATCCTAGAGAAGCGGTTTAACTTTCAATCAATGCTAGAGCTGAAACAATCCTGCCATCATTCTTTCTGCGGTAGCTGTCTCGATATCATCGGGAACCACCGGGCCTGTTCCAAAAAACTTTAAAGGGATTTTGGGATGAGCCTTGTGGACATTAAAGAGCGCCCCAAAATTGAGACACAAATCCACATGAGAAATTATAAGCCCGTCTGCCAGTTCCTTGTAACGGGAAAGAATTTTACGGTTATAAAGTTCGGCATGGATGGCAGAAATTGTGATAAGCACCTCAACGTGCTCGAAACCACGGCGAAGAGCCTCAATGAATTTTTTTGTTTCATCTTGCAGTTTATTGGCCAGGCGAAGATCCACGATGACACTACGGCCTGATTCCACGGCTTTACGACAAAGCTGTATAATTTCCGCAGGATTCTGAGCTCGGTGAATCTTGAGACCGAATACCTGAGCAGCAAAATCAATTGCTCCCTGGGTACTCCCTTCAGTTGAATACTGGACGATATCGACATCTTTTTTCAAGACAGCGATCTTCATGGACATGGAACTCTGCCCAGCTGCCGCTTCAGAAATTAAAATTGAGATCACGGGTTCGTTGTTTTGAACCTTCGAAAACAGAGGCAGTGCCGTGTTCACTGACTGAGTCATCTCCCGCAGAGCAAACTCAAAGACAACGTCTGTGTTCTCAAGATCTTCCTTAGAGAGCTCATAGGTCGCTTTTCGAATGAGATCTATCAAGATGGACTCATCGACTTCCAGCGCCTTGAGGCTTGTGCGGAGCTGATAGATTCCTTGTGCCTCCGACTGGGCACGAGTTAAGCCGCTTGGGTTAAGCTCATGGAGCTTTGATTCGAGGCTAGAGATCTTATTCTGCTGAGTGCGAAGTTCCTGGCGCAGCTCATTGATAAGCTCACGCACCTCGCGAGTGACGGCAGGCGCTGGTGCTGCTGGAGCGACTTCCGGAGCCGCTTGAGGAGCTGGCTGAACCCGAGGACGAGCCTCGCGGGCTTCTTTTGGCATTGGTTTAGATCTTGGGGCAATGTCTTCGAGGGCGTCGTCTTCTCTCTCGAAGTCCTCGTCACCACTTAGAAAATCATCGAGACCTTTCTTAAAAACTTGCTTCGTTGACTTGGCCACATCGGCGAAGTCGGCTGTGCCCTTGGCAATCTGGCTGACCATCTTATTGAGGCCCATTTGCCCATAGCCTGGATTAGCGGGAGAAGGTGTCTTTGCGTAACCATCAATAGCTTCTTTCACTTTGCCAGCTCCATGATTGTAGAAATCTTGTTTTTGGTCATCTGAGAGAACACGATCAACGTTAGCTTTTTTGGTGAAGCTCTTCTCTGAGATGGCTGCGGTAATTTCAATTTTCTTTTTTTTGAAAGCGCCCTTGAGTCCCTTGTTCGTGATGGTTTTGAGGATGATCGCATCGGGGCCCAGCTCAAGCTTTACTGCTTTTAGCGCCTCGTCGATGGTATCTGCCTCAAACTTTTTTACGAACATCTAATTACAACCTCACGGTCCCAAGAGATCTAATGTTAATTTCAGGGCTAAGTTCATTATGACTGACCACAATCAGGTTGGGAATGAACTTTTCAGTCAGGCGTTTAAAATGACGGCGGATGACCGGTGAGCAGAGGACCACCATCTTTTCACCCGCACTGGTGGCTTCTTCGATCTTCTCATTAAGACCGGCCAAGATAGTCTGAGTGATCTTCGGGTCCATCGAGAGAATCTCATGACCATCACTTCTTACAATAGAGCGGGCGATGTTTTCTTCGACGGCACGATCGAGAGTGAAAAGAGGAATGTCCCCCTGCGAGCTTTTGATGCGTTCCGTGATCTGACGGTAGAGGGCCTGACAGACGTATTCGGTCAAGGTGTCTGGGTCATTAGAGGAAGAAACAAACTCGGACATCGACTCAAGTACAGAGCGCAGATCTCTGATGGAAACGCCCTCCCTGAGCAGGTTTTGCATGACTTTGAGCACTGTACCCAGTGGCATAATGTCC
>JAJTIF010000286.1 GCA_021299675.1 Pseudomonadota bacterium
AGCTGCCATTTGGCCCGGCAAAATCCAAGGTCACGCAGCTAGCCCTGCGAGTCTGGGTATTGGTTCCGTAGATGGAAGGGTTACACACCATCTGCGCCGGCGAGCAGCCCGCCGCTCGAGCGGCGTTGTTGTGGGCGTTGGCGAACTCGGGGTTGCCGGAGCAAGCTGGGCGCGCGCAGTAGCGGCTGTTGCCGTTTTGCACCATGTTTGACATGTAGGTACCGTACATGCACGTGACGAACTCTTCGTTTGGTTTTTTGATGTGTTTGTTTCTCAGAGTGGCGACGGCACTAGGCGAGCAGTACTGAGTGCCGGCATTTGCATAAGCAGAAGGGATAGAAACATTCTGCGAGAACTGCTCAAAGATTTCTTTGAGCTGATTCAGGGCTTTCTTCTTTTCTCTCAGCTGCATTTTCTGCATATGATCTTGCGTGAGGATCTTGTCCGCATCAATCACTTCTTGTTCCATCTCCGCCATCGTCTCCATGACTGAGATGAGAAAAGCCTTTTGCTCGGTACTTGAAAGTTGGGTGAACTGGTAATGATCAATGTACTGCTGGAAGGGCTGCACACGTGCAGGAGAGCGTCCCCAAGAGCTGGGTACCATCAATACAAGGCTGAGCGCCCATACAATAAGCTTTGACATCTAAAGTTCTCCCTGCCCACTTATCGGTTTAAGAACTCTTAACTATAGTAGTATCCGCCAAATTGAGTCCGGCTTTGTGATTTTAAGGGGTTTGAGTGTTAAAGTTTGGACTTTTGCGTTAATTTCAAGGGCTTAGTAGCAGGAGTGTGAGCTTGTTGCTAAGATCAGGCCTGCCAAAAATGTTCGGCAAGGAAAGGGAATTTTATGGGTCATTTTCATGACGTGAAGAATCCAAAACTTAAAAATATCAAAAAGGGAGTGAGCTCCACTCCGACTGGTCTTTGGAAGAAATGTGTCTCTTGCTCTGAAATCATTCAGACCGATAAACTCGAAGAAAATAATCAAGTCTGCCCGTACTGTAATCATCACTATCGCCTCTCTGGTCCCGATCGCATCAATCTGCTTCTCGACGAGGGGAGTTTTGTGGAAGTCGGCAGTGAGATGAAATCGGTGGACCCACTCAAATTTAAAGATAAGCTCGAATACTCTCAGCGCCTAGAAGCTGCTTACAAATCTACAGGGGTGAAAGACGGTACTCTCTGTGGCACCGGTTTACTCGAAGGCCAGCCAGTGGCCATGGCCGTGATGGATTTTCGTTTCATGGGCGGCTCGATGGGAGTGGTCACGGGTGAGAAAGTGGCGCTGGCCATGGATCTCGCTTACCAGAACAAAACTCCCTGTATCGTTGTGAGCTGCTCGGGCGGAGCACGGATGCAAGAGGGGATTCTCTCGCTCATGCAGATGGCCAAGACCTCAGCGTCGCGCGCACGCCTTAAAGAGGCGGGCTTGCCTTATATCTCTGTCCTGACTGATCCCACCACTGGTGGTTGTGCTGCGAGCTTTGCCATGCTCGGAGATCTTAATATCGCTGAACCCAAGGCCCTGATTGGTTTTGCTGGTCCTCGTGTGATCGAGCAGTCGATCCGACAAACTCTTCCGGACGGCTTCCAGCGCTCAGAGTTCTTGCGTGACCACGGCTTCATTGACCGCATCGCTCATCGCAAAGACCTCAAGCAGGAGCTGTCCTTCTTTTTAAGGCTCTTTAGTCCCGTCCAATCTCGCACATGATATTAGAAGAGTGGCTGATGCAACAGTTTGGTGCAGAGAAATTTGCACCAGGGCTTGAGCGTGTGCGCTCTTTTGTGGCTCCCTATCTCACTGAGATCCAGCGCCAGAAACCCATAATCATCACGGTCGCTGGCACCAACGGCAAAGGCCAGACGGCGATGAGCCTGGCCCGCCATCTCAAGCATAATCAAAAAAGTTTTGCACTCTGGACCTCTCCCCACATTGAGCGAGTCACCGAGAGGTTTGTGGCGGAGACTGGCGAGATTGAGCGTGCGCTCTTGCAAGAGCTCTTGGAGTTTGAGGCAGCCCGGGCGAAAGCGCAGTCAGTGGGGTTGAGTTACTATGAAATTTTATGGGCCGCGTTCCTACGCTGGGTGACTCTTCAACCCAGAGAATTTTTAGTGCTTGAAGTGGGGCTCGGAGGCAGGCTCGATGCCGTGAATCTTTTGGACGCACAAGTGGTGGCGCTGACTTCTATTTCCCGGGACCATCAGGAATATTTAGGTGGGCGCTATGAGCTGATCTTGCAGGAGAAGTTGGGTGTCCTTCGAAAAGGTGCCAGCCTCTTTTCTACTTTGGAGACAACTTATCTGAATGAGCGTCTCGAAAGACATAGCAAGACACTCGGGTACAAGTGGATCAATGTCTCTTCTCAGGTCAGCTCCCAGAGCGACTTTTGGGCCCGCAACGAGCTTTTGTCTCAAAGCATTATTCAATCTTTCGCTCTATCTCCTGCCCCAGCGCCTGCGGATTATCTGGCTCGGGGAGAGACTCAAAAATTTAGAGGGCATGAGTTCATTTTCTATGGCTCGCATAATCCCGATGGAGCGAGAAAATTGATTCAATTATTGCAGCATAAAACCTACAATTTTACACAGCATCGATTTGATAGAGTATGGGTGGCCATGAGTCAGCGAAGCGAGAAAGATCTGGTGGCGATGGCCAAGATTTTTTCACGCTTTCAAGACTGCGGCATCCCTGTCTCTTTTACGCTTTTTCATCACCCCAAGGCAGCGGCCAAATCCGGGTGGTGGGGAAGTACGAAGGCGCAGTATTTTGAAGATTGGACGCGTTTGTTGGAACAACTTGATGAGCGAGCTGGGCAAAAGATTTTGGTCACTGGCTCTTATTATTTTATCGCTCAACTTAAGTCTCACTTCGCTCAAAGCCGCTGAGCAGTTTCAGCTCGGTGATAATCTCTCTATCTACTCAGACAAGGCTTTCCGACGTGAGGGTGGAGAGGTATTTGAGGCAGTCGGAAACGTCGTGGTCGTCAGTGGCAAAGACACGCTTTATGGTGAGTCCGCTAGCTTTGATCGACGCAGCCTCACTTTTAAGGTTGAAGGTAATGTCCGCTTCATCACTGACGAGATGACTCTCTATGGGTCTCACTTGGAGTACCACGCCCTCACAGGCTACGCTGACATTCAAAGTGCTCGTATCATCAACCCACAGTTCAACATCGTCGCTCAGCGTATCCAGCGCCAGACAGACAAAGTGATCGAAGCCACGGAGGCAGAGTTCACGGCCTGTCGTGATTGCACGGAATCGTGGGCGGTGTTTGGAAAAAAAATTCTGATTCATTTGCAAGACAAGGCCGTGATCTACAATGGCCTGGCCAAGATCAAAGGGGTGAGTGTCTTGTACTTGCCCTACATGGTGATTCCTCTCTCTAAGCGCAAGTCTGGGCTGCTCTTTCCCAACATCTCATCGCGAGAAGGTGAGGGCCTGACGATGGAGCAGCCTATCTTTTGGGCGATTGATGAGGATAAAGACGCCACCTTAACTCCGACCTTCTGGGGTAAGCGGGGCTACGGGATGGATGGAGAGTATCGACAAAAGTTTAGTAAGACGAATTGGTTTAACACCAATATCCGACTTCTCAACGATAAGATCTACGAGCCCAACACCAAGTCTCAGAACTTAGAAACAAACTACACTCGCTATTTCTCGGAGTTCGAATCCCATAAACAGTGGTCTCCAAGTACTGTTCACCATTTTCGATACACCGGTACCCGCGACCTGGACATCGTCCGCGATCATCCCCTTTACACAGATGAGCGGGTGCTGGGGAGTGATTTCGGCTTCAATGGCTTTGTCGATACCCGCGGATCAAAATGGTCGCTGAGTCTGCAGGCGGAGTACTCGCGCAACCAACTTTTCTCCGATGCCACAAAGTTTGATCGTAGCTATGTGCAAACTCTTCCTCGCGTGAGTTTCGGCACGACACCTCTCACGCTCTACCAAGGTCAGGGGAATCTTCTGCGGCATATTTCGGCTGGAGTCGATACCAGTCTCACGCGCTTTAGGAGTGTGGTCGGTGGGGAGAAGTCAGTGCTTCGTGATGCCGACCGGTTCACGGCGGCTCCTTATCTGAATGCTCACCTTTTTAATTGGGGGCCTTTGGCCTTTAAGACAGAAGCGAATTTAGATTTTCAACGCTACCGATTCTCAGAGGTACGCGAGAACGAGTACGCAGAGAAGTCGGCTGTCTTGATTCGTAATGAGATGTCATTTAGCATGGACCGCATCTTCGGTTTGGCCTATGAAGAAAAAGTGCCGACCAACGAGCTTACTCGCGAGGAGCTGGATGCCGTCAAGGGAACTCAGCGCGAGATCCAGCCGCTTGCGACTCGGGAAAAAGAGACAAATCTGATTGGGACTTTACCTGATTTTGAAAAAAGTCTGACCGAGGAGATGCTCCTCGTCCCGCGCCACTCCTACCGACACGCACAGGAGTTCAAGTTTGTTCATCACTATATTTCCAATGAGAACCTCAGTGGTAACTCGACCTTCAAGGAACAGATCCGCACCAACACGGGCTGGTTCGATTACACTGATGCGATCCGCTCGCAGGAATACCTGCTCGGTTCAAACATCACCCGAACGATCATCCCGCCCAATAACACGCTCGAGTTCCAGTGGAACAATGTCTTGATCAAAAAAGAACCTAAGAACACTGACTGGCGCCAGGACCAGCGTTACTTGAGAGATAATTTTTCCTATTCAAAGATGAGCTACTTTAACGTGTCTCAGGGATACATCTTCGATCAGGAATTTATCGATGTGCGCGATCGTCTCACTCGATTGGCGATTCAGGGGGGCTTTATCGCTCGACGTTGGTCCCTGTCTTTTTCCGATTACTTTTTTCACCGCAACTCTCAGCATATCTTCCAGACAACCTGGCAGCGGCAGTTTGACTATTTTAACCTGTTGACCTCCTACAACTACAATTCATTTTCAGACCAAGGCAATCAGTC
>JAJTIF010000428.1 GCA_021299675.1 Pseudomonadota bacterium
AATCTTTTCTTGGCGCGAGAGGAGTTTATCAAAATCACCCTCGCCGTTTGAGAGTTTGTGTCCGATCGTTTTGAGCTCTTGGTAGAGCACGTCAAACTGCGGGTAGTAGCGATAGAAATATTCCTCAAGCGTATCTTCTTGCGGATCGATCAACTCCTGGGGCACCAAAAAGAGCGAGAGCTCGCGGGATTTGTCATAGATAAAGGGCGGTACAGTGGTGTCGACAGAGATCTGATCCATGAGGATTTTAAAGAGCGAGGATTTCCCATGGCCATTGAGCCCAAGCACGCCAATCTTATCACCCTGGTTCAAGGTAAAACTCGCATCCTTGAAGATGAGTTTATGAGGAAAGCTGAGAGATAGATTTTGCAGGTTGAGTAGTGTTGACATGGGCGGCAGTGTAGCAGCAGAGAGTCAAGTCTGCACTTGTTTTAGACGATCCACACCTTATAGGATCGCTCCGTCGTGCTCATTTCAAAGAGAGTTTGAGCCGCGTACCCCGAGGCCCGCACATCCCTGAGCAGCTGCTGGAGATTGAAGTTTCTTTCGATAAGTTTATCCAGCACTTTTTGCGGCATGAGTGACTCAATAAATTCGAGCGAAGCGATGGGAAGTGTAAGATCAACCATACACTCCTTCTCTTTAAACAGTTGAACTCTCAGGTTTTTTGATGACATTTTTACATTATACCTGAATTTTCTGTTGTGCCCTGCAATCTGTGGGGGTAAAGTCCAAAAAAGCCTTTTGGTGCCGAGGATTTAAGCGAAATATTGCTTATCGCATCAATTATAAGTCTGAAATAATCTCGCACTTTTGTTTTTCATTTTCAGGAGTTTCATGAGCACTCAAGCTTCGTTTGAATCGTTTTCATTGCCGCCCAAAATTCTCGAGGCTCTTAAAATTTCCCACATCAACGTTCCTTCTGCACTCCAAGGCCTTTCTATCCCAACGCTCATGGCCGGGAATGATTTTATCGCCATGGCCAAAAGTGGCACAGGTCGCACCCTCGCTTTTTGCCTTCCGCTCATGGGACTGATTAATAAAGTCCGTGAAGAAGATTTTTGTGCCCTCGTTCTGACGCCCCACCGTGACTCAGCCATTCAAATCAATGATGTTCTGAATTTTTTGAGTGTCGAACTCGATCTGCCCCGTCCGGTGCTTGTGATGGGTGGCTCAGCCTCCCACTACCAGATTGAAGGTCTTAAGAGTTCACCGAAATTCATCGTCGCCACTCCCGGTCGCCTGGTCGACCTGATGCTGGATGGGCATACCCAACTTGATCGAGTGAAGTTCGTGGTGGTGGATGAAGCTGACAAGATGATCGATATGGGGTTTGCCCCTCAGCTCAATGAAATCCTTAAGGGCCTTCCGGTCGATAGACAATCTGTGCTCTTCACCACAGATTTCACCGAAGAAGTCTCCACTCTGTGTGAGAAGTATTTAAAGAATCCCACTCGTGTAGAAATTAAATCTGATGATCTCATCCCGGCCAGCACCGTCGAGAAGATCACCTTAGAACTTGAAGAGCCTCAGAAATTTGAAAAACTGCTGGAGATACTCGCCGAAAATGCGGGTCCTGCGATCGTGTTCACGCGCACTAAGTACCGTGCCGAAAGGCTGGCGCGCCAGCTTGAAAAAAAGGACATGGCGGTGGGACGCATCCATCCGGATCGCTCTCTCACCCAACGGCAAGCCACACTGAAAGCTTTTAGAGAAAATGAATTCCGCATTCTGGTGGCGACGGATATTGCTGCTCGGGGCATCGATGTGGCCCATGTTTCCCTCGTGATCAATTTTGATATCCCCAATGTCCCGGAAGATTTTCTTCTGCGATTGGGTCGCACCGGTCGTGATGGAGTGAGTGGAAAGGCTTTTTCTTTTGTGAGCCCCGAGGTGCGGGAAGAGTGGCGAGCGATCTTGCGCCTCATCGACCCTGAGCTTTACGAAAAAACACCCCATGTGCCCAATGCTCCAAGGCCTGAAAAACCACAAGCAGCCGAGCGCACTGAAAAACCTGAAAGGTCCGAACGTTCTGAAAGAGGTCCTCGTCAAGAAAAGCCCAAACGTGCCCCTCAGCAGCAGGCCCGTGAATCTCAGCCAGAAGCAAGCCACGAGCGCCCGGCCAAAAGTTGGGATGAAGAGGATGATGACTATTTTCCACAGCCCTCTCTCGAAGAGCAGATGAATCGGATTGATAGTGCCTCAGGCGTAAGACGACACGCTCGTCCACAAAACCAAAATAACGGTAATGGAAATGGGCGATCGCACAATAATAATCGCCCCTCCTCCAGCAACAATCGCAACGGCGGGCCCAACCGAGGCGCCAAGCGCCCCTACGAAAAAGACAATAGAGGCGCTCGCCCTGTCAGACGGAACTTTGACGACGAAGGTTCGGGCAATAGATAGGCTCCATTCGCTAGTTCCCAATGGCCTTAAAACTGATTATTATTGGTTATCATTACGCTTTAAACTCTCAACTTAGGAGTACCAAGATGGGTATCGCTATGTTCACGCAGGAAGGACTTGTCATGTTCCTTCGTTTCGTTCACTTCTTCGCCGGCGTCGCTTGGATCGGTCATTTGTATTATTTCAACTTCGTTCAAGGCGCTTTCTTTGCTGAGATCGAAGCCCCAGTTAAAAACGTGGCTTTCCAAAAGCTCGTTCCAAAAGCTCTCTGGTGGTTCCGTTGGGGTGCTATGTTTACGTTCATCTCTGGTCTCATCATGCTCTTGATCCAAGGCGCAGAACTTAAGGCTGACTTCTTCCTTACTCCTTACGGCATGTACATCTGGCCTGGCTTCCTCATGGGAACCATCATGTTCCTTAACGTGTGGTTGATCATCTGGCCAAAACAGAAAATCATGATCGCTTCTGCAGAATCAGTTCTGAAGGGCGGACAAGCAGACCCAATGGCAGCGAAAGTGGCTCCTCAAGCACTCCTTGCTTCACGCACAAACGTGATGTTCTCTATCCCTCTCTTGTTTTTCATGGGAGCTTCACGTCACCTAAGCCTTGGCATCGGTGAAAACCCATACATCGCCGTTGGTGTTATCTCTGCCCTCATTCTTGCTCTCGAAGCTAACGCCATCTGGGGTAAGCCAGGGCCGATCGCTACTGTTAAAGGCGTGATCCACATGGGCGTCGTTTTGATGGTTGTTCTTTATGGACTCTTGGAGGTCCTCGTCTAATGAAAAAGTTAATTTCTAAAACCCTCTTGAGCTCGGGCCTTCTGGCCCTGGCTCTCTCTTGTGTAGAAAACAAAGCGGACTACAAGACCCGCACGATTTCTCCGGTTCCTGCACCAACGACCCTACTAGCTCGCGAGGCTGAGGGGAATGGAACAGCCAAAACTGAAGAAGCGGCGGTGTTTGTCGCTGAGGCTGCACCAGAAGTGACTGAGGCCCTAGCGGCCCAAGGAAAAACAATTTATCTTTCTAATTGTATCTCCTGCCACAACCAAGACCCTCGTCAGTCAGGCTCCCTTGGTCCCTCGCAGTATGAGACCCCGTGGGAAGTCTTCAAGGTCAAGGTCGTAACCGGCCGCTACCCGAAAGCTCTTCCCCCTGGCTACACTCCGCTTCGGACCACAAAAGCTATGCGTAAGTTCCCAGATCTAGAAGGCAATCTGCCTGCTCTCTGGTCTTATATCAAAAGCTTCAAGTAAGTATTTCACGGTTTCCCCACCACGCTCTGTGGTGGGGCTAAACTGTGAGCCATGTTTATCCTTAGCCTCTTCCTCTCTTTTACGATCTTTTCGCTCTCGATTCCTGCGAGCGCTCAGAGCCTATTTGTAGCCGAGCGCGGAGTCTTCAAGTACAGCTTCACGGATGTCGAAGAACTCTATCAAACTCACCTGCCCTTTTTAGAGCGCACCAGCCGGGCCGCTCCAGATCAGACCTATAAAATCACTCGTAAGTATCAGTTTCAGCTCAGAGAGTGGTACACCCACGACTGGTATGAACTGCAGGAACTCTTTGCCGTGAACTTAGATAAATTCATCGACTACTATCAGGCAGACAGTTTCAATCAGGCGAAGATTAATTTTTTCTCTCAGCTCAAATTCTCTAAAAAACACTTCTACCACCGCCGCCCTTTTCCTTTCTTGCGTGAGTGGGGCGGACTCAATCACCCGCCCTTGCGGGAACTCTCTCGTCCTCTGCCCTTCTACGCCTCTCATTATCAACCCATTGCCTATGAGAGAGTCACCTCGGGTTACTTTGATCCCAAAGTCCACCAGAAGATCGATGAGGTTTCGAGTTCAGAGCTGAGTTTTGGAAATAAGATTAAAGTCCTCGAAGACTTTCGCGCTTTCGAGGCTAAAAAAAGAATCATCAAAAGTGCCAAGGAAACAATCCTTATGAGTTCCTTGGTGTTCGTCTGTGACCCGAGCACACAAGAGCTGACTGATCTCTTAATTGAAAAGAAGAAAGAGGGTGTGGATGTGCGGGTGCTCGTAGACAAGAGCATCTCGACCTTCTTAAAACACAAGGCCTGTGTGAATCAGATGAAAGCAGCGGGCATCAATGTGATCCTGGCCGATGATTTTTGGAAGTACCACAACTTCACCATCTACCACACCAAGAACCTGGTGGTGGACTTCAAGGTTGCCATCGCTGGTGGCTCTAACATGATTGACGCTGACAACACCGCTCGTGGAGTGGACTTTAAAAACCGCGACATCGACCTTGAGGTCACAGGCCCCATGGTCACCGACATGGCCCTGGCCTTTCTTGAAGACTGGACACATTTTGCCAATAAATCGAAGACGAGAAAACCGGTGACTGAGTATCTCCAAGCGATGCAAGAGCGACGTCTGACTGAGAGAGAGCAGGGCCTGCGTGGAGAACAAAACTACCAGCGCATTCTCGAAAACCCAGAGACTCGCCTGAGTGGTGTGTGCCGCTACATTAAACAGTCTCCCTATCAAGACGGTCACAGCATTGGAAAAGCGTACCTCGTCATGCTGGATCAGGTGCAGAGTTATCTCGCGATCACGAACCCCATCAATGCGGACACGAAAGTGACGGCCCGCAATCGCCTGACTCTTCCGGTCTTTGAATGGCAAGATCGCTTCGTGATGTTCAATAAACTCTTCGATAAAATTCAAGGTCTGGCGAAGAAAGATCTTAAGATCGACTACATCACCACCAACATCGACATGGCCGGAAACGAGAACGTGGCCATCTACAACGAGCGCCTACGGGAGCGGGTGGAGCGGGATCAAAACCTGCGCGCCAACTGGGATCTCTTTGTGCTCAACTTCTCTAATCGCTTCTACGGCAAGCCTCACTATCAAAACCTGCTCCAGGACTGGGTTATCCATAAGAGTGTGAGTGTGTGGACCCACATGAGTTTTATTCATTCAAAGATCTTCCACTTCGATCGTATCGCGGCTTCCGTGGGCTCGTACAATTTCCAGCACAACGCCACCGATCACTCCTATGAAGCCACGGCCATCTGCCAAGATGAGACACTCAACCGTGAGCTGGACCGGGTTCAGGTGCTGGACATGGCCAATTCGATCCCCTTAGTTTTCTTGAAATAGCCCATTAAATTCAATGCTTTGCACTCAAAAGTCTTGTGTAAGATTTTCACTCGCCCTTGTGTGCAACAGCCCCTCACGCTATTTTGAAAGAACTATTGTGAGGTTAAACATGAAAACAAGGATTCTATCCATTGCTTTACTGAGTTTGCTTGGAGCTTGCCAAAGCTCTAATGATGAAACGCCTCAGAACTCAGCCCATCCCTCTTCATCACAATCACCACAAAGGGCACAAAGTACATCTGAATACTCTATCAAACATTTAGGATCAAGAGTTCTTCTAGCAGAGGATCACTCGAACTTAGACGAATACATTGAAAATATTAATGTTCACAAAATGAGATTAACTGCGATTGATGGTCTCAACTCGAACGGATCAATCCAGTGTAAGAAACTTGTCGCAGGCCAACTCGATAATGTCTACTCAGCTAGATTCAATCAAACTGGAAAAACGACCGAAATACTTTTATCCCTGTTCCCAGCCGATCCGATTGCCACCGAGTTTAGTTGTCGAATCAATGATTCTTTAGGCCAGGAGCTCAAGGAGATCAAATTCACTGTTCCGAAAAACATCGTCGTTCAAAGTAAAACGACCCTTCCAGAGCTACACAACCAAAAAATCGGCACACTCCTTTTGACCGCAGATGCTGAGATCATCACTGAAGGTCGACCACTGAATTTAGAGGTTAAAAATCTGATCAGCCTTAATGGAACACTCAGCACCTTCGAAATCTCGAGCATCGATCTTACCCCGGCAGACACACAGGGCAAAGATGGCGGGATGATAAAAATTAATGCAGAAGAAGCGCAAGGCTCACTCACCGTGAATCTCAGAGGTACTAATGGAGGTCGACAATCCTTTGTTGCTCAGAGACCGCCGAAGGCTCCTGCAGGAGCGAGGGGCACGTGTCATGAGAGAAGCAGTCCTCGAAGCTGCGATGGACAAAATGGCCAACCAGGTTATCCGGCCGTGAATGGCAAAGATGGGCTTAAGGGAGGATCGACGGGAAGCATCGATTTTATTCTAAGTAAAAAATCTGATTTCGAATTGATGATTATCTATTCAGCCGGATTAGGTTCTGAAGGAGCAAAGGCCAGTCTACCAGGTGAAGGTGGAGACGGAGGCGCACCAGGATCTGTGCACAGAAGAAATCCTAATTGTGGTCCTGGACGCACGACCCCTATGACGGATCCAAGTAACTGCTTAACGGTTATCACAGGCCAGCCAGGAATCCCAGGGGCCCTTGGCGAATACGGTGTTGACGGCTTGCCCGGGTTCCCCGGTGAGAATGAAACTTCGCGCTTCATCAATATAGCCGAAAGCCAAGATGCATTTATCCGTGACTCTTGGTCTAACCTCAAAGGTTATCTCTAGGATTAAGGACTAGGCTTGCGAACAAGCCTGAGCTTCACATCGAGCCTCATTCTTCAATGATGTGACCTACTAGAGAGATCAGACATCGAACACAAGAACCTCAGAGAATCTGAAAACAGGCCGCTACTATTACTTGTTCAGGACTATTTCCTGCGTGCCCAACGACCAGGCTTCAACCCTGAAGACTGGT
This sequence comes from Pseudomonadota bacterium, assembly GCA_021299675.1. GTDB lineage: Bacteria > Bdellovibrionota > Bacteriovoracia > Bacteriovoracales > Bacteriovoracaceae > UBA6144. The sequence goes on from JAJTIF010000428.1 coordinate 7,108, forward strand.
CCTACGGTTTTAGCCATTGTTGCCTAGCAAATTTGTTGAGCACGGCATCTGTCTGAATGTTAAGATTTATTATCAAACATTCTGATGGAGACGCTCATGCCCCTACGACTCATCCTCATCACTGCCCTTTTGACGACCGCAGCTTTTGCGCGCGTAGATGAACCCACACCACTGTGCGACGCCACTCGCATGGCCTCGAGTGAGCCGATCGAAACCATCGTCGCTCTCCAAAGCAGTATCATGAATAGCAACTGCCCAA
>JAJTIF010000319.1 GCA_021299675.1 Pseudomonadota bacterium
AGATGACATCAGCACTTTCAATTGTATCCAAAGCGTGGAGCGCATCACCCACGATGAAGCTGTAGCGCCCAGGGTCTAAATGGGCCAGCGCTTGTTGTTTAGAGTTCTCAAGGCTTTTAGGATCAAGGTCAGAGAAAAAATATTTGTGCTGACGTGGGAGGTTTTTGATGTAAACACCCGTTCCGGTTCCAATATCCAGAACAATTTTTCCCTCCCCCTTTAAATGCTGGCAAAAGTGGGCGTAGCTCGTACGCTGAATAAAAGCCCACGTGAAACGGTAAATCGGTCTCCAGTAGCGCCAGATATTCTTGTGAGCTTTTTTATCTTTTACCATGAATCTATGGTAATCGATTTTAGGTTTTTTAACTTCTCTCAATTAGAATATTTCCCGTATGATAAGGCATGTCCACACTTCTTCTGTTCTCACTACTACTACAGTCAGCTTTTGCTCTCGAGGCAAGATGGCTAGGAGTGGCGGGGATCTTGCTGACTGATCGCGAGACCACTCTCCTGATTGACCCTGTGCTGACCAAGCCCAACCTCACCCACTGGCTTTTTAACCGACCATTTAGCTCGAACCAAGCTGCTGCTAAGGAGCGCTTAAACAAACTCGGGATACGCAAGGTTGATGGCATCTTCATCTCTCACTGCCACTTTGATCACGCCTCAGATGCAGGATTTCTTGCCTCTCACTTTAAGGCGCCTGTCCATGGAGGAGATTCACTCAAAAAAATTGTTCATCACCACGACCCGAAAGCTCCTTTCGTCATGGCAGAAGATAAGAGTGAATTTCAGATTGGAAAATTTAAGATCAAAATGTTCATTCGCCCACACCCTGCCATCATCCGTCCCATTGACTGGCATTTTCTTGGTGGGAAGATTGAAACATTTTCTGGCAACTTCTACGACTACCGTGAGGGAGAAGTCTGGATGTTCATTATCGAGCACCCCGAAGGCGTTACTATCTTTGATCAATCGAGCGTGTTTTTTGAGGAATCACGCAAGTATGCCGGACGAGTGGATAATTATTTTCTTGGAGTCTCAAATCCTGAGGACAAGGATACGCTGATAAAAAATAATGTGAAACTTCTCGCCCCAAAGCGCGTGATTGGCATCCACCAGGATTTTTTCTTTCTCGAGTCAGATTACCTAAGTCAATGGCTCTTGCCGACGGTGGATCTGGTGCACTTGCAACAGGAGATCCAGAAACTCACCCCTACGCCGACACTCATCATCCCTGAGAGAGATCAGCTCATAAGACTAGATCCTTAATCACCAGATTCTTTTCTTTCAGAAACTCTTCATTGAAGACTTTCGAGGCGTAGCGGCTAGCGGAGTCACAGAGAATCGTCACAATCTTTTTACCTGATCCCTTGTGCTCAAGTCCATACTCGTAAGCGGCGTAGGCATTGAGGGCCGAGGACGTTCCCACCAGCAGTCCGTCATGGCGTGAGAGGTGGTAGAGCATAGTGATCATCTTCTGGTCATCCACCTGCGTCGCTGAATCAATCTGTGCCTGCTTAAAGTTTTCTGTCAGTCGCATGATCCCGATGCCCTCGGTGATGGAGCTTCCGGTAGACTTCATTTCCCCAGTTTGGAAATGGGCATAGAGACCTGAGCCCATGGGATCAACCAGTCGTATGTGGATGTTTTTATTTTTAGATTTTAAAAATTTTGAAACACCACCGATGGTTCCCCCTGTTCCTGAAGCACACATGAAGGCGTCCACACTTCCTTGTGTTTGCTCCCAGATTTCGGGCCCTGTAGTGTCAAAGTGAATTTGGTGATTAGCAGGATTTTCAAATTGGTTCACCCAATAGGCTCCACGCTCTTCGGCGATCCTGCGTGCCGTGTGGTAGAAGTGTGCCTGATTGGCAAAGGGACACGGAGGCACGGTCAGGAGCTCTACGCCAAGGGCCCTGAGCGTTTGGTATTTTTCAGCAGCTTGATTATCTGGCATGACGATCACAGCTTTAAGACCGAGTTGTGCGGCAAAGACGGCAAGACCAATTCCTGTATTGCCTGCCGTTCCCTCCACCAGGGTGGAGCCTCGCTTGAGGTCTCCGCTCTTGAGTGCTGCTTGGATCATGCCGTAAGCCGCACGGTCTTTCACACTGCCACCGATGTGCAGGAACTCGGCTTTCCCATATATCTCACAGCCCGTGAGACGTGAGAGAGATTCGATTTTCAGTAAGCTGGTTTGTTGGAGCATGTTGACCTCAGAGTATAGCAATGAGTTTATCCCAAAGTGGGACGGAGGCAAGGGAGATGAGAATACTGACTCCAACCATCAGGTTTGCCAGCTCCTCATCCAAAGAGAATTCACTCACCACCACGGCCGAGGTGATCATCGTGGCCATGGCGGCCTCCAGGATCATGACACGGGTAACAAGATCGATTTCAATTCGCAAAATCCATACAAGAGTGAGAAAGAAGAGCGGACAAAAAACCATCTTATAGAAGAGCGAGAGACTGAGGGGCCGCAGGTAGCGTTTGAGTGTCGAAAGATTGAGCTTGAGCTGGAAGCCCACTGAGAAAAGCGCCAAAGGCACAAGTGTAAGGCTGATGCGCTGAAGGATCTCGCCTGTGACGCCCTCAAAAGAAATACGATTCATTCCCAAGACCAGAGCGGTGACCAGCGCGATGAAAGGGGGAAAACTCAAGGTTTGCCTCAATGGTGATCTCGCTGCTCCTCTGCTCTTTCCATATAGCGAAGCCACTAAGAGGCCGAGTGTGGAAAGAACTAAAAAGGAGCCCAGTTGATCAATCAGCACACCCCAGGCCACGGCCTCAGGTCCCACGATTCCTTCGAGCAGAGGGATCCCAACGAAAGACGTATTGCCCAGACCGGAGATGAGAATGAGTGCACCCGTGCGAGCTCGAGTCCAATTCCTTTTCCGGCCAAGTTGAGAGAAAAAAAGCCATGACAGCCCAAAGACAATCCAGGGCATAGAAATGGGGAGCAGGTAGTTCCACTGAAACTCTAGTGTCTTAAACAGATTTGTGATCTGGAGCAAAACAAGGGCAGGCAGGCTCATAAATATGATAAAACTATTCAGTGCCTGAGAAGTCGTGGCAGGTAGTCGATCTGTACGGCGAAAGAGATAGCCGCAGATCAAACTCACGAAAATTAAAACCAGATTAGACATCTCTACACTCCCCACTGTAGCGTATAGTAGCAAAGCGAGGTAAGAGATGAAACTTAAAGTTGTCGATCCCAAAGTCATCAATGAACGTAATAAAAATTCGATGGTGGAATACCTGGGCATAGATATCACTGCTGTCACAGAAGATTATATTGAAGG
>JAJTIF010000139.1 GCA_021299675.1 Pseudomonadota bacterium
GGTCAAGAAATACCAGGATCAAATGGTCGATGGCTTGAACTTGCTGGCCAATGGAATTCGTGCAGGTTTATCAATGCCTCAGGCGATCGGCATGGTTGTAGATGAGTTGCCACCACCTATTTCACAAGAATTCAATCTTATCCTCCAGCAAGCCAAGATTGGTGTTCCTCTTGAAGAAGCCCTCGAAAATCTCAATAAGCGCGTGAAGACTCAAGATAATGAAATGTTTGTTACGAGCGTAAATATCCTCCGAGAGACGGGTGGTAATCTAGCTGAAGTCTTCGACACCATCGTTTTCGTAGTGAGGGAGCGTGTCCGTCTTCAGCAAAAAATTGAAACGTTCGTGGCACAAGGTATGTTCCAGGGAATTGTAATCTTCGCTATGCCCTACGCTCAGATCTTGATTAATAGCGTTTCTGATCCCGAGTACGCTCGTCTGATGTTTACAAAACCTCTAGGCATAATCATGTTTTTGCTCATTGTGGTGTTTAGTGGACTTGGCTTGTGGGTTATTATGAAAATTGTAGATATCAAAGTATGAGTAAAGTTATGCCGACTTTATTCCGTTCATAAAGAGTATAAAATGCTTAAAGGATCTTTTAACAAGGTGGATTTATGGAATTGATCAAACGCTTCTTGGGCTTATTTGCAGCAATCGCTGTAGCCTTGCCTGCTTGGGGAGGCGTCAATTTAAAGAACGGTAATTTTTATATTTCTTATACTGACATCGTTGTTCCAGGCGGTGGTAAGAAGCTAGAAATCACTAGAACCTACAATTCCAAATCTACGGAAGTTGGATGGTTTGGATTTGGCTGGGGATCAGATTTTGAAACACGTTTAGAAAAATCAGCAGATGGATCTGTGGTGATTCATGAACACGGTGCTGGTGGTAAAACACGTTTTACTCCAAAAACAGCTGTTGATGCAGGTGCTGCTGCGGCGAAGATTGTCGAAGCCATGAGAAAAAGAACTCAGCTCAACGACACAGCGGCAAAGCAACTCACTGAGAAATTAAAAAACAACGCCGAGCTAAGACACACGTATGCACTAAATTTTAAAGTTCAAACGGATGTGGCAGTAGGCACGGTTCTCTACTCATCAGACAGAGGCTCTCAAGAAGTTCACGTGGTGAAGGATGGCTTCAAGCGTATCTATCCCGACGGCAAGACTGAACTCTTTAATGCCAAGGGTAACGTCACCAAGATTGCTGACAAGTCTGGCTATTCTATTGACTTCGTTTGGAAAGATGGCCGCCTTGAAAGCATCAAAGACTCACAAGCCAAACAGATCTCATTCTCTTGGTATGCCGATGGTAAGGTGAAAGAGGTTTGGAGTGCTGGCGATAAGAAAGCTGAATATAAGTACCAGGGCGATGATCTGACCTTTTCTAAAGACGTCGGTGGTAACACATACGAGTACGGTTACGACAAGAGTCACAACCTTGTTAGCATTAGCTATGCTGACAAAAGTAAGATGCAAGTTAAGTATGAACCAAAGACCTTGTTCGTGACTGAGATCGTAGACAGAAACGGTGAATCGACAAAGTACCAGTACGGAAGTAACCCCAAAGCTGCTGACGATCACTACTGGACGACTGTTGTTAAAAATGGTTTTGATGGCAAGCCAGTTTCGAACCGCTACGAGTATGAGATTAAGACAAGACCCGATGGCTCTCGTTACACATACCGCATTCAGACTGATATTAACGGCATTAAGACAGAGACCATTTATTCGGAGTGCTGTTCACTTCCATTGAAAATTGCTCGCGGAAAACAGGTTACAAACTTCGAGTATAACGACAAAGGGCTCCTCCTTAAAAAGTCATCAACTAAGGGTGACTTCGTTCAGATTGACTACGACAACGCGATTAATAAAATTAAGCGCGTGACCAACAACGAAGGCACAACTGATTTTACCTATGATAAGCAAGGTAATCTTGTGACTGCTCGTAACGATAAAGGCAAGCAGGTACTCTTGGTTTACGATACCAAGGGTAAAATCACGAAAATGGTTGATGATGACAAAGCTGCGAATCAACGTCGCACCCTTTCATTCAAATACAATGCTCTTGGTAAGCCAGTGGTGATTGAAATGGAGAAGGTTGGTAAAATTAACGTAGCCTATGATAACTACGGTGAAATTAAGAAAGTTGAGTCGGACGCAGGTCACAAGATGGCGCTACAGGTAACTCAAGCCTTTCAAAACTTGCTTTCTATTGTTAAGCCTGCTGGTGTGAATCTGAATATGTAAGAGTGCCCATTTTTTGAGGCACCCTACGACCTCTAGAATACGGTTCTAAAGGTTTTTTGGGAAAATGCCGATAGGATGATAGGATTGCTTAAGGAGAGATTATGAAATACGTTTTGACACTTTTGGCTTTATCTTTTTCATTGGTTGCCTTTGCTGAGGGAGAAAGTGCTGCCTCTACTGCTAATACTGATGGCACTGAAGCTTGCGCCAGACCTGCAGTCGTTGATGGAACTGGTTCTGAGTCATCTGGAGGCCCTGCTACTACTAATGGCCAACCAGCAAACGCTACAGCTCAATAATACTTATGCTCTAAGGCCCGCAATACTAGCGGGCCTTAGTGTTTAAATCTTCAACATCTTTTCTGATCGCTGTATAAGTATTTGTCATATAGCCCCTAAAACCCATCGAAAATACATTCATCAAGTTTGGCATTAAAGCTGCACTTTCATATTTACCTTCAACAGGGAGACGAATATGAAGACATTATTTTTTATTATGACACTTTCTCTAAGCCTCGGTGCTTTTGCCTCTGAAAATATGGCCTCTGATTGCACCAAAACACTGCATTCTGAGGATCGTAGCAACTCCAAGGAAGATCTGGATAAGAAGCCTGAACTTGAGTCTAGCGGGGCATCAGTGACCCAGCAGTAAGACTATATAAAATGGTAATCTAGATGAGAGGCAACCAGTGTGTTGCCTCTTTTTTTGACAGCCTGTACAGTGTTTTTACACAAGCGACAGTGCAACTAGCAGAAATGACTTAAGAAAAAGTGGCACGTCCCTTGCTTATTACTAAGGCAAGACAGTTAACAAAATAAGGGGATTTTATGAAAACACTTTTAGCTTTAATTTTTACTTTATCAGCTTTTTCAGTTTTTGCCGTTGAGACTGAATCAAACTGCGCTCAAATCGCAGATGGCTCGGATAGAACCACAAGAGAAGTGGCTTCTGGCTCTGAGTCTTCAAGCGAGGGCGGCTCAGCTTCTAGCATGTAATACAATTCTATAGTCCCTGGGCTTTTGCTCGGGGACTATTGTTTTATGAGATCGTCTAATTCTTTTTGATCCTTAGCACTCACATTCTCGAGGGGCTTTATAGTCTTGTTGAATTCGAGATTTTCCTTATGCTGGGGAATACTATTGTGAAAAATCTTTGAGCCAAAAGCCTTGGATCCATCGAGCCCAAATTTAACGAGGTATTCAACTTTGTTTTGTAATTCCTTGGTCAGTGGACCGAAATAACTATAGATATAACTAAAAACAGGCTTTTCTTTGAGATTGATTGAAAGCAGAAGAAAGGTAGCAATAAAAATGGCAACAGAGCCAATGATCTTTTTCAAATGACATCTCCTGTTTTTAGCTCTAGGACACAATGACAAAAACCATTTGGCAGGTTAAGCCTATAGAGTCTGTGGCACTCAATCTCTTCGTCTAGATTGCGGTTAAGTGTAGTAGGCATCTTTACGAGGGGCTGGCTGCTGGAGTCAGCGAGGTTTAGGATAATCTCTTGTGTGATTAGATTGAAAGCCTCACAAATAATGCCTTCAATTAATCCCACTTGGTTCTTTTTAAGGTTCGCCATCTTGAGGTCTGTTGCTAAACGAATTCTGCCTTAAGAAGTCATTTGCTGGTGGAACGAATGGCAGAATACGTTTAGCCACAGACCTCAAGATCGCGAACCTTAAAAAAAGCCAAGTGGGATTAATTGAA
>JAJTIF010000016.1 GCA_021299675.1 Pseudomonadota bacterium
AAGTCGTCCTTGTTCTTCAGTGGCTGCTGGTTTATGTAGACCCACTGTTGGACTGTTATGCCCACAATGTAAACTAGTTCCACTGTCTCGCATGCACGGTATAATTACAAGTCAGGCATCCTCACCTCCCCCAATCGAGCAGCTGATGCAAACACAGAGGCTCTCGAAATGATATTACTCTCTTCGCCAATAGGCTTCAGGCATTGCTGCTCAGGCGTGCTGCCATCAAAGTAACCTTTCACCCGACTCAATGCTTGATTACTTAAACAGGAAGCACTGAGGGCACTAACTTTAAGTGCGGCACATCTTGCAGCTAGTTGATCTTTAAGGTTGGGCAAGAAATTTACCTCATCGTTCAGTTCATCTGTAGATTTCACAAAACGGTTGTGGGCTTCAATGAATTTTTTAAATTGTTGACCTTCCTCTCCAGCGTTCAATGCTTTAAGAGACTCTTCATAGAACTTTTTTACTTCCTTGATGTTCTGGACCAGATCCTGACAATCTGATTTAGAGAACTCAGGCTTTTTGATGATTGCCGCGAGTTGATAAGGGAGCTGTGTATTAAATTTAAAAGCTGAGTTAAAAAAATTCCCTGCATTTGCCGCTGAATTTAATCGGGAAGAAATTTTTTCTTTCAATTCATTTCGATTATTTGGTGCAGAACACACACTGCTCTCGTCTCCCACGATTGAATTGAACTGCGAAAGTTGGTTATTAAGTATGTTTAACCGGATAGCTTTCCTCTGATCTGGGTCTTTGATGAATCTTATCGCCGCAGGCGTCACCATTTCAGCCAAAACTGCATCTTTAGACGAGGAGAAGCAATGCATATTCACAGCATTGCTTTCAAGTCTCGTCGCAAGAGAAGCTGGAGAAAAACCGCCCTCTAGACCTAACAATTCCTGAAAGTTTCTTTGTAGCTCTCTGTGGGAATCAAGGCATCTAGAACTGTTACAAGCTAGGTTTGCACTACCTTGTCGAATATTACTTTTAATAACATCTCCAAGACTTACACCAGCTGCCCCTAAGGCACTTGGTGATGAGTGTGAAACACTACTCGAGCTGGAGAGAAATGAGTTGGGGCTACAATGATCGAGGATCTTAGGATCTCGGCGTAACTGCTGTCTCAAGCTAGGAGACAGAGTGATGAGCTGCCGGATCTCATGGTGAATTGCTATGTAGGTTTTAGCAACACGAGTCAGCATTTGACGGTTTGTTCTATTAATTAACTCCTGACTCGGCTCTACGAGAGGCACGTTTGTACACGCATTTGGGTTTGTGTTGGTATAACGAGAGGCGAGCCCCGTAATGTTAATCAATGAATTGGGAAGAAAGCTCACCATAGCGCAATTAGCTTCAATTCCTTTATTTGCTACTGCGAGGCAAATATTACTGATTTGAGAGGTGATAGCACGATCAACGGCCATTGCTTCGGTTGTCCCCGTGCTATTAAAAATTTCTACGGGCTCCTGAGTAACCACTTGAGGTTGAGCCAAAGCAAGAGAACTCGACGTAACGAAAATCAGAATTAGCAGTTTATTCATAAGGGACTCCTAAAAACCTAATCGGTCGGAATTGCTCTTTCCTAAAGTTTCCCATGCTTTTAGGGACCGACCCGCTTTAAAACTCACAGCTTACCCCTCAAACCCATTAATCCCCAGAACTTAGGCTCTCGAGACGATGTATTAATAAGAGGAGAACTCGCCCACTCTTCGTGGCAAATAGAGTTTAATCTCAAGGCATCTTGACCACTTAGCCCCGCAAGCCTTAAATCAAAGCATGCTTAAACCGCCCCCGCGCTATCAATTGGTCACCACCGATGATGGCTCACAAACTCTTTTCTCCGAACTCTTTAACGAGGCCTGCCACTCCACCGCAGGAGCACGAGCGGAAACGCGCTTTCATTACATCGAAGGCTGCAGACTCTCCGAGACGCTTGAAATCTTCGATGAGATTCATATCTTGGAGGTGGGTTTTGGCACGGGCATCGGATGGCTTGAGACGCGTGAGTTCTTGAAGACCTACCCTCACAAAAAATTAAAATTCATCTCGCTTGAAATGGACGAAAGTCTGCTCGAGTGGAGTGTACCCGAGGCCAAAAAGATCAGCGACCACACCTACCAACTTAGAGAAGACAACTGCGAGCTGCAAGTCTTGATCGGCGACGCCCGCCACACCATCAAATCTCTACCCACTGAATTTTTTCACGCCATCTACCAAGATGCGTTTTCTCCCAAACGCAACCCCACACTTTGGACTCATCAGTGGTTCACGGACCTGAAAAGGATCGCGCACGAAAGCTGCACGCTCGCCACCTACTCGGCCAGTGTCTCCATTCGAAAGTCTCTGATGAAGGCGGGCTGGAGCGTGTATGAAGGCCCCGCCTTTGCTCAGAAGCGCTCCTCCACTCGCGCCAATCTTTCAGGGTTGATGAACGAAGACTTTCTAAGCAAACTTAACACGCACACGATTATGGCCTTAGATGATAAGGATTTTTTATGAAGCTGATGCAGACTCTTCAAATCTCTCGCCCCATCATTCAAGCAGGCATGGTGTGGGTCTCCGGCGGAAAGCTCGCCGCCGCCGCTGCCAATGCCGGATGCCTGGGAGTGATCGGTGCAGGAAGCATGAAGCCGGAACTGCTACGGGAGCACATCCTGAAAGCTCAAAGCCTCACGAGTAAAAGCCTGGCGGTGAATGTGCCCCTTCTTTATGAGAAAAGTGAAGAGCAGGTTCAAACGGCACTTGATTTGGGACTTAAAATTTTTATTACCTCCGCCGGCTCTCCCAAAAAATTCACCTCCATGCTCAAGAGCGCTGGCTGCACCGTGCTTCATGTGGTCTCCACACCTGAGCTGGCGCTTAAGTGTGAAGATGCTGGCGTGGATGCGGTGATCGCTGAAGGCTTCGAGGCCGGAGGCCACAACGGCCGCGATGAGCTCACCACCATGGCACTCATCCCTCAGGTGGTGGACGCCGTGAAGATCCCCGTCGTGGCAGCAGGGGGCATTGGTGATGGACGCGCAATTGCTGCAGCCTTGAGCCTTGGAGCCGAGTGTGTACAGATGGGTACGCGCTTCATCGCCACTCATGAGGCAAGCGCTCATGATAATTTCAAGCAGGTTTTAGTGCAGGCCCAGGCGACAGACACCATGCTGATGATGAAGCGTAGTGTGCCCGTGCGTCTGTTTAAAAATAAATTCTATGAGCAAATCAAAGCGGCTGAAGAGAGCTGCGCCGATAAGACGCAACTAGAGGCCATCTTAGGTCGCGGCCGGGCGAAGCTTGGTATGCTCGAGGGAAATATGGATGAGGGTGAGATTGAAATTGGGCAGATCGCAGGGCTTGTGAGGGATATCGTCAGTGTGAAAGAGCTCGTCGACCGCCTGATGGTGGAGTACCACCAGACGATCAAAGAGCTTCCGAAATTTTAATTACGCGCGCTCAAGAGCCGCGATTCTGTCATCGAGGCTTGGATGCGTGGAGAGAAAACTCATGAGACCTTTCTTCGATGAAATCTTCATCGCTTTAATGGTATCTTGTGAGTCATCGACGTAGTCGATGCGGCTTTTGAGTTTTCTCAGAGCAGCGATCATCTTCGCACGGCTCGCAAACTGCGCTCCACCTTTATCCGCGCGGTATTCGCGGATGCGGCTGAAGTAAGCCACGATGAACATCGCCAAGAATCCAAACGCCACTTCAAATACCATGACTAAAACCATCTGAATGAGTGGTGAGCCGCTGGAGCGCTCCTCGTTGTCTCTGTTACCACTCATGGCCTGGGAAAGAGCAAAAGCAGCAATGCGCGCGAAGAACATAACGAAGGCGTTCACTACACCTTGGATAAGCGCCAGTGTCACCATATCGCCATTAGCGATGTGAGCCACCTCGTGGGCAAGCACACCTTCGACTTCATCTGTATTCATCTGTTGCAAAAGACCCGTCGACACGGCCACCAGAGAATTATTCTTGGATGGACCAGTGGCAAACGCATTCACTTCTGGAGAATTATAGACACCCACCTCAGGCATTTTTGAAAGACCTGCTTGGCGGGCCATTTGGTGCACCTTCATGACCAGATCACCGTAGGGACCATTGGCCTCTACGATTTTCACACCCATCATGGTTTTCGCCATGAACTTGGACATCAACAATGAGATGCCAGAGCCCACAAAGCCCCAGATCAAACAGAAGATTAAAAGAGATTCATAATTGATCCCGTAAGCGCCAACCCAGTGCTGAACACCTAAGAGAGAAGTGATGATGGTCACCGTAGCGATCACCAGAATATTGGTCAAAATAAAGAGAAAAATACGTTTCATATCCGCCTCCGCGAAGTTGTATACTTCAAAGATGGGATCATCTTGGGGTAACGTCAAGGTGAGGTCTAAGTATTTCTAAGTAAATAGAGTCTTACGCAAAGCACTGTATGGATGTCTGACTTGTCTGATCAAATCCACAAATGTTAACTTAAACCATCCAATTTGAGGAGGTTTCGATGCTGCGTCTTATGAGTCTTTTGATGCTCTTAATCAGTTTTTCTGCTTTTGCTCAAAACCTCAATATTGAAGAAGAGAGTTTCTATAACTCACT
>JAJTIF010000303.1 GCA_021299675.1 Pseudomonadota bacterium
ATTTCGTCTTCGATCTCTCCGATCGACTGAGGAGAACTTTTTTTCACCACAAACTTGGGCTCATCGCTTTCGCCTTCAGTGAGCACCTTAAGTTTATCCGAGAATATTTTTGCCATTTTTAACAGCACGTCGGGGTCGATGTCGCCGTCCATCGCCATAATGTTGGTATACTTCACGTTTGCTTGGAGTTCCTTGGATTTGAGGTCTTTGAGATTAAACACCACAAGGTAAGGAGCTTCCTCAGCCATCTTTTCTTTAATAAAGGCCACAAGCTTTTCAAGAAATGCCATGTCGTTGGGATACTGGTGCCCCTCAGTCGCCACGTCCAAAGAAACGGCTATCACCTGTGGTCGTTGTGCCAGCAGTTCGGTGGTGAGGTCAATGAGGAAGGGCTGGCAGCGGAGCGCATAGCCGTAGCTGTCGGAGCGCGCGCGGTTGTTGAAGAATCTAAAGCTGCGGTCAACGATGAGCACGCGAACAGACTTATGGCCCGAGCGATCGACGTTCTCATCTAGCCAAGTCTTGATAACTTTCTTGGCCTTCTGAACGTAGTGAGTTCGTTCATTCTGCATCTCTGCGGTTCGCTGCTCATCGTCCGCATCACTCACAACGACAGGATCCACCCAAGCAAACTCCAGGTCCACGCTGTTTTTAAAGTTATAAAAAAGCATTTCTTTAGAAGTCTTCTTGACTCGAGTCAGAGAGGAAGGGATAAGTTTTTTGTCCACCCAAGCGTGGTGAATGCGCACTTCTTGATTTTTTTCGAATTCAAGGTTGGTTTCAATATGCAGATATTTTTCTGCCAGATAGCCGACCTTCACCAGGTGAAAGGCTTGCACCTTTTCTTGAATCTGGCCCGTCGCAAAGCCGTGCTCTTTGGCCTGCCCGGGAGTGGCCAAGTTGATCGCTGAATAAACCACATCAAAGACTTCTGCGCCTTTGAGATGGTTGATCATGACGCCAGCTAGGAAACTGAGCTTGATGTTTTCGGGGTTAGCTAAGTAATCATGGAGACCGATGATCGGGAGTGGTTTTTCTTTATTCAGATTCGCCAGTATTCTTGAGAGGTGAACAAAGTCATCGGTGTGCTTGGAGAAATCGATGAATACCACTTCCGGATCCTGCAGTATGATGTCCATCATCAAGTGCTGAATGCTTTGAGGAGTAGAGGCTGAGAACTGGAGAAATTTAACGCCAGGATAGAGGCTTGAAAATTCAGACTGCAGAACTTTGAAGTAAGCTCCATCGTCACCCAGGTACAGGACTTTTTTTGAATCACCTGCCATAAAGTTATTCTAACACGAAGCAAATAAAAAATATGGGAATTTTCTCCTAAAGCGACTCTAAATACCTATAAAAACTCTGGTCCCGCGGATTTTGGTGCTTTTTAAGCACACCTAAAAGCTGTTCGCGGTATTGAGCACCTACAGGTGAGTGCCACAAATCCTTCTCTCCAAACGGGTGAACTCCTCTCCCCTTTCGATTGGCCAAGACAAGAAGTGGATAAAACTGTTGGTCCTCAAGAATCATCGTATCCAAGAGGAGGTGAAACTCCCCTTTGGCCAACCACTCACGAAGTTGCAAGACGTGACGATGCGGGGACAGTACAAATACAGACTCTTCATCGAGTTGAGATTTTAGATGGCTCAAACCCTCGGCGATTTGTGTGCCTCCAAACCCACATAGAATGACGGAATTCTTTTTTGTTTTTATTTCTAACTGGTTTGCCTTTTTTCTTAATATTAGGACTTCTTTTGGAATATCCGAATCATTGGTTTTCTTTATAAGACTTTCGATAACGGCACTCGAGGGATCCACCAGGCCAATCGTTTGCACTTGCGGGTAGATCTGAAACGAGAGTCCAAGCTCTCCATGATCACAACCTACATCGTAGATATGAGCGTGAAGCGGAGTATGGTCATGAATAGTTTGTAGACGATGAGAGAGCTTAGAATTCATAGTGCTGAGCGTACTTGTCGTCGAATTCTTCAGTAAAGAATTTTCTCACGAAGTACTGCCCTGCTCTGACTGACATCACCAATTGATGAGACTCAAGACTCTTTAAGGCGTTGATGACTTCACCCTGTTGCATATGCAGAAGCCGAGAAACCTCAGCGTAGGAGTTTAAAGGGCCGATGCCATGGTCACGGTAGAGATTCGGACGACACCACACCTGACGATATAAAAACATTAAAACGCTTATTTCTGTCCGCGAGAGTTTGAAATAAGGAAGAATTTCATCAAAAAAAATATCAGGGATTTCACTGAGGGTTGGAATTTCTGGCTCAACAGCAGGAGCAGGTTCATTGCCCTGATCTGATTTAGCTTTGGACTTGTACATTGAAAGCACCGATCTGATATCTTCCACAATCCACCTCTTCTATTATTGTGACACCCTAAATAAAATTTTACAAGTTGAGGAAATCTCTCCCCATCCCCTCGTCCTATCCAGTCCTTAGCTCACAGAGCAAAACGAAACACTCAAGTAAACTCACCCATTCTCCGACAAGCCCAGTAGGAGAATTTTATGCTCAGATATACCCTCATGCTGCTGCTGACTCTATCTTGTACCTCGCCAGAGGCCCAGCGGGGGATCGCCTCCTTGGACTCTGCAGAGGCTGATCAGCGCTTTCAGACTCAAGAAGATGTGCAACAAGCCTATAATGAGCTCCTGACCATTTATTCTCAGGCTTATGATGACCTCGAACTCTTTGATCAATCCCTGGACGCAGGTTCCATAAGCTTAAATGAAAATCCCCACTACCATAAACTGATTGCCTCTCGGATAAGAATTGAAGAGCTCGACCATGAGCTGGAGAGTTTTATCGAATTCCACTACGGGCAAATCTTGAACTCAGGTCTCAGTGTGGATAGCAGACGTGACTCCCTGGAAAAGCTCAAATGGATCAGCTCCTTTGCGACGACAGACTATGATCTTCTGTACCAGTACATTTACTTCGAAAAAATGAATAAGTTTTCACAAGAGCTCTTGGTGGAACTAGGTAAGAAGGCCAGCGATCCTATGCTCAAAGAGCTCGATGATTTCTATCTGAGTTTGTTTCAAAAATTCTCCGGTAAGACTCCCAATTTTAAGCAGGTAAAAAAACAACTCAAAGACAAGAATAAGAATTTCTCCAAAACCAAAGAAAACATCTTCCGCTCAATTGAGTCCTTGGCCCAAGAGCTCAAGGTCGATTTTAATAAGAATTCAAAGAACCTCAACTCTGCTCGCTTTTACCCTACCACTGAGCGGGCGGGAAATATCACCGGCAACGAATTCCCGGCCAAAATCTGGTCTCTGACCTTCGACGACGGCCCGGGCAGCTCCAACACGATTAAAGTCATGAATAACCTGAAGAAGCACTCCATGCGTGCAAGCTTCTTCCAGGTCACAAAGAATGCTAAGTCTCTGCCTCAGGTCACAAAAACCCTGATCGAAAATGGCATGGAGATCGCTTGCCATTCCTACGGCCATCGAGAAACCCCGAAGCTAAATCCGGATCAAAGAAACTACGAGATCCGCACAGCCTCCCAGGACCTCGCCAAAATTGCTGAAAAACCCATGCAGTTTTACCGTCTTCCTTATGGGGCCGGGGTGAGTGTGGCCGACATTCGTGGTCGCATCGCAAGCTCGAACATGATTCATGTCTTCTGGAACGTCGACACTCTGGACTGGATGGCCCAACCTCCGGCTGACATCGTGGCTCGCACGATTAAACAAGTGCGCGGCTCGGCGAAAGATGCGGGAGTGATTCTCTTCCATGATATCCACGATAGAACGGTCATTGCCTCCGAAGAAGTCATGCGCTTTTTGAACCAGGATAATCGCAAGGTGTGTGTGCTGGAAGAGATCGTGGAAAATCTTAACCGAGGTCTGCCGGCCTGCGGGAACTAAGAGAGTTGCTGAATTCTTTTTAGTCCTGCCTCAAGGCCTTGAGAGAGGGCCCCGGACTCTTGCCAGTGCGAAAGCGTCGCCTCCGTCACTCCGCCTTTTGAGGCCACCTGAGTGATGAGAGCTTTAAAATCCTCTTCCCCAGTTAACTGCCCTAAAGCCCCCTGAAGTGAGAGGGTGAGAATCTTGGCCGCTAAAGCAGGATCTCCACCCGCGCGCTGAGCGAGCTCTTTCATCTCGTGGATGAGAAAATACATATAGGCCGGGGAACACCCCGCATGCAGCGTATAGAGATCAAGCTCCGGCTCGCTGACCGAGGGAGCAAAACCCAGAGCATTCAAACTCACTTGCCAGAAGGCATTGTCTTTTTTATCTAAAGGACTGCTCCACAGACACACGCCTCTCCCCTCTGCGATCGCAAGATTGGGCATCAAGCGGATCACCCGGGAACCGAAGTGGCGCTGGAGCTTTTCAAGCTTCACTCCCGCCAAAAGTGAGAGGACCAATGTTTCTGGTTTTAAGATACGAGTCAGCTCTTCCATCACCTCAGAGAGTTTCTGAGGCTTAAATCCCAGCACCACCACATCGAAGCTTTGCCCCTGCCACAGCTCTGCATTTTTCAAGCGCCGCTTGAGGCCCTCAGCTTTGGCACGCGTGGGATTATAGAGCAGGAACTCAAAGCCCTGGGAGTTAAGTCCAAGGGCCAAGGCAGAGCTCATGGAGCCTGTTCCCCAGAGAAGAATTCTCACAATTCAATCTCCAAAGGTGCCCCGTGTCTCATGGTATTAATCGCCAGCGCGCGCGTGTACACGTGCGACTCCATCCACTGTGGCCACGAAGCTTTCAAGCTTGGGTGATCGAGATCGTGGCTGAAGTGCTTGAGGTAGATGGTCTGCGCCTCAGGCTTAAACTCTTTAAGCTCATAAAAACTCAAGTTCCCACTCAAGTGAAGCGAGCTGACTTTAGGGTGCTGAGCAATAGATTGAAACTCCGCTTTGCCGACTTTATACACCTCGAAGTTCAAGCTCGAGAAGCCACAGCTGTGTGCGGTTTGCGCCAGCTCACGCCAGCCGCCAAAACTCTCATCCGAGCAGCAAGCAATCGCCAGACCGTTGCCTGAAAGCAGCGCCAGACTTGCACGCACCAAAGCGTTGAAGGCAAGCTTTGGCTCCTGCACGGCGATAACAAGGTTCGGGCGGGAGAGATCAAATTTATTAAAATTTAATTGTCCTGGAGTGCGCAGGTTCGAGTGCTCTCGCTCAAAAAAGGCTTCACTCTCTTTGAGCC
>JAJTIF010000114.1 GCA_021299675.1 Pseudomonadota bacterium
CGACACTTAGGTCGGCACTCCATATCAACAACACATAAGTCAGGCAGTTACTAGAGTTTCTCTGTCTCCGCAAAGAAGTTCAGCGGCTGTCTCACATCGACCACACCCCCGCCCTTTGGCTTCGGGAACTCGATGATACCTAGCACTTGCGCCATACAATCCACGCCCTTCTTCGAGAAGCGAGCATCTTTAGCCTTGATCGAAGTCTTAGAGACCCTACCCGATTGAGAAATCTGGAAATCCAGATCGATCACACCCTTAATATCAGAGGCTGTGACCAACTCCTGCTGGTAACAGTGTCTAAACTGCGGCAGGTATTCCTGTAGAATCTTTCTCAAAAGCTCTGGATCCATAGAACCTAAGACCACTGTCTTGGGCTCGAGATAGGAGTGGTCAAAGCCTTTCTTAGATACGAGACCCTTTGCACCGGCTGATGTTGCAGCGGCACCGCTCGCATCACTACCAAGCTTGCCTACCCCAACATTTGTACCGGTGGAAGTCCCAGAGAGAGCAGATTGAGAAGACCCAATCCCTTTGTTGGTTGCCGCAGGAGCACGGCCAGTGGCTGAGGAGTCAGCTGGCGCGGTATACGACACCACCGAATCAAGGCTCACGCTAGATTTGAATTTATAGGCCATCGGCTTAGGCGCTGGAGCTGCTGCGGGAGCCTCAGCCACTTTTGACTCGCTTGGAGCTGCCGAGGCTGCAGCCGCCATTTGCGGCTGTGCTTTGGGCTGGTCTTGAGTTTTCTGACCAGTGTTTTCTGTCGTTGAGTTCACCTCAGTGGCTGAGATCTGAACATTCGAATAACTATCTGTTTGCTGGACAGCTTTGTAGACGATCGTGATCTGTTTCACTTCCTCAGGCACTTGCTCCGGGAAGGTGATCAAGAGCAAGAGCAAGAATGGGATAAAAATCCCGGCGGCGACTTTCGACGCTTCCTTATAGAAGAGACGATCACGCCAGAAAAGTGGTGCTGGACGGATCGTGAGGGTTTGCTCCACAAGGCGTAGAGAAACTTGGTGCACGCCATAGGTCAGGAATAAGTTTTTGCGACCAAGTTCTGGGTCGCGCGAAGAACTAAAACCCTCAGGAATCTTCAGGTCCCAACGGCCTTTGGTATGAGTGACAAGAGTCACATCATCGATGATGTCCGGGAACCAGATTTTGTTCTTTTCATGTTTAGGACTTAGGATCACATCGTGCTTGGAGATATCCACGAACTGAACATCTAGCACCTGGCCTGAGGAGTAGACCACCACTTCGAGACGAACTTCAGCCCGATTGACTTCAAGATCCAGTGGCTCGACAGTGGAGTCCAGTGAATCGTGGTCGTGTTGCCCGTGCAGGTAGAAGGTGGGTTCAGAGATATTATCTTCTGTGTTGGCAGAGATGGTCAGGTCACAATACTCCTGATCAACAAGCGTCAAGCCTGCACGATCGGGCACATAGACAGGTGCGTCTGCTACCGCCGCTGCGACCAGTACGCCCACGTCTTTTTCCACGTCGAAGATGGCAAGGTCTTGCTCTTCGAGAAGATTGACGCTGAAAGCAAGGTCTGCAATTGTGAGTACGTCACCACTAAAGAGCTCAGACTGCTGGATGCGCTTACCATTAACAAAAGTCCCGTTGGTCGACGCCAGGTCGATGACCTTGAGATTTTCTCCTCTAACAATCAAGTAGCAATGCTGAGGAGATATGCCCTTAGAATTGATAATGATGTCACACATCTCACCAGAGCCTACGAGGAGCTTGCTACGACTGAGAAGGTGGTTGCTGCTGATGCGAGCATCCAGTCCCTCTAGTTGAAAAATGTTAGTAAGCGACTTCTTGGCCATTATTTTTTCTCCGACATCGCCACGAGTTGCTCAGCCTGACGGCGGATACGCTCAGATAACTGTCCAGGGATTTTAAGCCCAGTACTCTTGAGATTTTTAACCAAACTCAAAGCCTCTTGAGGCCGACCTGAGAGCAGGTGCCACTGGGCGATGGTCAACGCAAAATCCTCACGGGTATGAAACTTGGACGGGATCTGAGACAGATGCACTCCTGCGTCCTTGAGGTTTTTCAACTGCACATAAGCGAGCGCTTTGAGATGAACGACTTCAGCATCTTTGGCGTCCTTAAAAGGAGCGTTGTTGAGAATCTTGAGCGCTTCTTGATTGAGGTTTTGCTCCAAATAAAGTTGCGCTAGATTGAAAGCTGGACTGACAAACTGAGGGGCCATCTTGTGGGACTCTTTGAAAGAATCATAGGCCAGGCTCACTCTCCCCAAACGCTGATAAACCACTCCAAGGTTATTCTTAACCATGGCTTTTTCTTCATTAGATTTTGACAGATCAAGGGCCATACCTAAGAAAAAGCGGGCCTCTTTAAGTTCTCCGTGCCAGGTCAGGCAGTTGCCGACCCAATTCCAGTAGCGCGCCGACTTGGCTTGTTGCTCGTACTGCTTGCGGGCATTCTCAGTAAAGGTAGAAAGGTCACCTTGGTAGCACTCTTTGAGAAGATGGTCTGACTTCTCCATGCTTACTCTTTTCCAAAGGCTTTCGGACTCGAAGAACTTAGACTCACTATCCACCAGAAGCTTTTGGTGCGGCTGCGAGGCACAGGCACCAAGGATCGCTAAAAGTGAGAGGGTTAAGACTGTATTCATTTACGCACTCCTGAGATTTCATCCATCGTCGTCGCAGAGAGAGAGGTCTGAACCGGTGAAGCAAACACGATATCTCCTGAAGGAGTGCGTGAGGACTTCTTAAAGTCAACCACCTTGGTTTGAAACACTTTTGAGATGTTGTGCATCTCGCCTTTGAAGGAGGCCACAAAGTCTTTGTCTTCGTGCTTCACCTCGAGGCTTTGAAGAACGTCAGCGACTGAAGCGTAGAACCCCTGGAGCTGTTGGTTTGTTTGCTCACGAACCTTCCCAGACTCACTGGCCAGAAGAGGCTTGGCTTCCTCTCCTATTTTCTTAATTTCGAGCAAAAAAGCTTCTAGTTTGACGTTAAACTTTTCAGGGTCAAAGGCTTCATCTTTCTTCATCAATTCAAGCTTGAGCGTCTTCTCACGAGAGGACTGGAACTTCTCTTGTAGCTGGAAGTCATTCATCAGAGCGGCGACCTTTGGGTGATCTTTCTCTCGTTTGAGATCACTTCTCAATGCACGCTGCTTCTCCTCTGGTTGATCCCAGTAAAGATCTAAGAGATATGACACGTATTCGTCTCGATCGAGGTTCTTCTTTTGGTCACTCCAGATGCCTGTCATGCGCTCGACATCGTTTTGATCCCAGTAGTACCAGAGCATGTAGCTCGCAATCTTTTTATGTACATCAGCTCCGGAGGAACATTTTGAGAATTCACTGAAACCATTCTTAGCGATTTGGTCGTCAGCTAGCACCAGATGAAAGCCATTTGATAGTTGCCAGAGACGATCCTGATCTTTTGAGCGGTCTTTGCAGGATTTTTTAAGCATCTGGTCTGTGAGGCGGACAGCTCCGCGGAACTCTCTCATATACGCCATCTTCTCAACCATTGTGGTCAACTGCGGAAGCTTTTCTTGCAGGTCTTTGTGCTCCATGATCTCCACAGACTTTTCCATCCAGGGGATGGCCGCCACAGGACTTGAAAGATCCAGCTCCAACTCGGCGGCTTGGATACCGGCCAGGGAGCGAACTTTGATTGGATATATCGTCGTTTTATAAACGTCTTCAAAGATCTGCAAGGCCTCACGACGGCGACCAACTTTCACATGATCCTGCGCTGTAACGAAGAGGATCTGACCTAGGATGATCTCCGTTTGTTCGATGGTCTTAGAATCAAACTTAAGGAACCCACGTTTAAACTCACTGATCCAGTGAGTAATCTTCATGACCTCTTTGGCTTTAATGAAATCATCCACCAGAAGCTTCATCAGGTCTTGCTGATCCTTAAGGTCTTGGGGATAGGACTTGTTGTACTTTTCTAGCGCCACCACGGCTTTGTCATCATTTTTGAGTTCACGATGGAGCTGGAAGAGTTTTGGATAAATTTTGTGAGACATCTCATCTTTAGGAAAGATCTCAATGTGGTTCTCATAGGTATATACCAGAAGATTTTTCTGAGCACTCCCCTTCAGTTCCTCTTCACCGGTTATCGCCAGAAGAGAATTGAGGATCTTGCGTTGTCTCCCCTGGTCCACCACTGTCACAATCTTCGAGTCATCGAGCGCTTGCTTATAGGCATTTGCGGCTTCGGGGTAGTTGTTGACGGCGTAGTAGGTCTCACCAATGAAGTAAGCGTATTCATCTTTCTTCTCTTCATCGAGTTTTCTGAGGATCTTAAAGTAGCTCACGGTTCGCTCAAGGTCACGAGCGCCAAATTCATTTTCGGGTTTCTTGACGTTCTTAGCGGTTTGTAACTGGAGGAATCCAGCTACCGAGCGAACTTTCTCAACTCCATCTTCTCGCTGGCTCACAAGTTTCAATTCTGGCTGACGCTGGTCAAGTTCATAAAGATTGAGAAGTTTTTGCGAAACGCGTAAGTGATCATCCCAGCGCTTATAGGTGCGATAGAATTCGAGTTCATAGAGGACAAGCTCTTCTTGGTACTTATCAAGTTTACGCGCCCCAATTAGATCTTGCATTTGATTAAGGATAGACTCTGTCTCTTTACCATGTCCTTTGTCCGCGGCTCTCTTCGCCAGCGAGAGCATGTAGGGTATTGGGTCTTGTTCGTTTTTCACATAAAATTCACGACCATCGTCAATTCGGTTTCCGAACACAAAAAAAGGAGCAAGATTCTGTAGTGACTGCTCGCGAATGTCCACGTAGCGAGAGTCTTTAGAGAGCTTATAAGCGATCTGGAGCTGCTCGATCGCATCGTTAAACCGGTTGGTCTTGAGGTAACACCAGCCGAGGTTCAGGTGGTGCTTTGGTTTCCAGTCATCCGACTCATCTAAGACTACCCTTTCATAGTAACGAATAGAGTCTTGGTACTGCTTTTCGTTGTAATAATAGTCAGCTAATGAGGTTTCAGCGTGATGACGCAGAGGAGTGCCATTCTTGATAAGTTTCA
>JAJTIF010000420.1 GCA_021299675.1 Pseudomonadota bacterium
TCTTGCACTTTCTCACTTACAGCCTTGTGGCAATTAGAACAGTTTGGAGTTATCGTTGTTGGTCTCAACAGGGATGGCATACACTTCACAGATGCAGTTCAGGAGGTACTTCTGTACTGAAACTTTCAACTCACTCCTTCAGACAACTAAATCCTACAAGTACGAGGATATGGTACAATGGGCCATCCATGATTCCGAGTACGTTTGGTTCGAATTTGAACAGGAAGGAGAATCGACGAGGAACAAAGAAGTTCTTTACAAGTCAAAATTTGCTCCTTTGATAGTCTCTTATCTTCAAGAATTGCGTGCTTCTACGAAACCAAGTGGCTGTGTCGAACTCAGTGAACTCTTTACGGACAGTGATTAGTTAACAGTTATTTACATATTTGTACAGACTATAAACAAAACTACAAAAAATGGCCGTCAATTCGTTTCTGGAGCTCCGCCTGCTGAGAATTTGTACTCAAATTTGAATCTGAATAACTCCTTTAACTTCGCTATCTTTCTCTCTCGGTAGTGTGGTCCACAAGATCTCTTTGGTAGGCTCCTCACTCGCAAACGTATATTGCTGAGGAGGGAGTGTTCTAACCAAAAAAGTACGAGAAACACGGCAATGCCGTCTAATAACTTGGCCTCCTTCGCTGTAGGAAACGGCCCTCTCGATAGTCGTGCAAAAGTGGATGCCTAAACAACAGTGAGGGAGGAGGAGGGATGTAGTGGAGGCTTGAGGGAAGGGAGGCTCGAGAGGGAAGGTAAAAAAAAAGGGGGGGCCTTACCTGGGTGCTCCGCTCGCTGGCCTGGCAAGCTTTTCTCCTTGTAACCCGGGGATAAAGGGGTTAAAAATCCATTTGCCGAAATACTTCGCGCGTTTGCTTAAAAAGGTTGAGCACGTGTGCCAAAAAAAAATGGGTAGTCCAACACCAAGAGGTACAAAACCAAAAACCAAAACCCTCAAAAACCTGAAAATCCTCAAAAAGGAAATCCACCAACCGCGACATCTCCAAAAAAACAATCAGAAGCCATTTCCCGAAACTAAAATTCAGAGAAAATTTCAAAAAGTAAAGTCTCCACGTTGCACGTTGCCCCCAAAAAAAAAAACCAAAAAAAAAATCTACCTTTGTTTGTACCGTGGTACAAGAACACGACCTCCCCGTGGTTATCGTTGTAAAATTGTATAAATGTAAAGGAAACTTCGAAGTTCGATGATAAATTTATACAATTTTACAACGATAACCACGGGGACTTCTTCTTCTTTGGCTTCAGTGGAGACCCTAGGTCACAGTGAGCAGATAAGATGAATCAAGTTACCTTTAGGGGACTGTCTATCTAATGAATCCTGGCCAAAGAAAGAAGTTGACCAGCATGCTGAACAAAGATGTCGTTGCCACTGAACTTCGGCACCAAGGCTGGACGTGGTGAGTCTTGCAAGCTTACCGTAAGCTTTAATACCCGTAATGGGCCAATGGCGACGGCAACCAGGACTATGTACCCACCTGGGGAGTACTTCAACGCATCTTCTACGTTGTCCTAGAAGTGGAGTCCACCTAGGCAAAGGGTAAGAATGAAACCAAGCCAGGATTACCTGGACCAAAAGACCCATTCTCTCCCTTTTTTCGAGCACACTAAAAGGCGTAGAGCGCACTTCTGCCGGTAGGACGGGTGTTTCTTGCCACGACAGGTAGGCTGCTGCCACAACAACAAACGCAAGCATGTTGAGAAAATGATACGAGAGGAGGATGACAGTGTTTCACTCTCTTCGCACTGTATTATTAATAAATGGAACTCCGTAAAAATCCGGTGTGTTGGCCACTGTGAACGCACTGTTAAAACGTGAAACAACAAATGTCCAATGGAGTGTGCAAGAGAGTTTGATGCAAATCCTCTTGAAGTATCTCACTCTAATCTTCAGACAGAGAAAAGGCCGTCACATGGCTTATCTCAGGACAAGTAGTTTAGAAGCATTTCACGTCTAACGAGCAGGTAAATCGACAGCCTCGTACAGTCGTTCTTTCTTAGACCAAGTTCTGCTCAAAATTGCACCCTACACTCAGTATCCAGGAGGAAGAGCACTCTTGAGGATGTTCCAAGATTCTCACATCAACACCGTCGTTTCTGCATACCCAGAGCTCCGATGGGACTAATGAAAAAGAATGGACGAGTAAAGATCGCAGATTTCGGTACATCCGCATCGGCCATGTACTTGCGTACTACCGACTATCGTTATTGGATCGAGCTATTGGATGGCTCCGGAAACAATGGATTCGAGCGGTCACGACTCCGAGGTAGGAGGGTGTTTGAAGTACATTTGCTAATTCATGTCAGGCCGATATCTGGTCCTTCGGTTGCACGCTTTTGGAAATGGCAGAACAAGATCCGCCATTCTTTAATGTTCCAATGCACCTTGTACGTCTACCTTTATTTTTTCTCGTAGTGATAATTTTTAGGTGGGGTCGTCTATTCTTCCCCTGCGCCACATTTAAAGACCCCAAAAAATGGAGCTCTAACTTCCAAACTTTCTTGGGCTTTTGCCTTTGTAAGAATCCTAGGGAAAGAAAATCCGCCGCTGATTTAATCCAGGTAAAACAGGAATTAACTTTTTCTCACCCTAACAGGAGCCGTGGATCCAAACTAGAGACGTCAGAGCGCTTAGCCTTTTCGTGAAGGATCCTGTCAACTCTAGCTACGATCCCACCCAAGTCAGCGACTTGGCCGACTCCGATGAGGAACAGGGCCCCAGTGCTCATCCAGATACCCGCCAGGCTGCCGAAGGCAGTTCGGGCACCAAGAGAAAAGCTGGACATTCAGGGAGACACGCCACCAAGACCAAGACGCAATCAACTGCCGATGGAAACGATGTAAGCTTGTGGCTCATGACAAACTCACTGTTCTTCAGCAAACGATTAAGATCTATTTGCAAGGATTCCGGTGACACCTGAAGAAACAGTCTCCCAAGTAATGGTGTAGTGTCAGAGGGATTCCGCAAGGCTATATCTGAGGTCGACTCCAAAAAACAGTTTGGATTATTTTTTGTATCCCCGAAAGGTGAAGTCCTGCTCAGCGACGACAGCGGGACGCCTTGGAGTTTAATGTCTCACGCTAAAAAAAGGATCAAAGCGGGCAGATTTTAAATTTGTTTACAAACCTATTGGTTAGATACTTAGATGTTTTAGTAATAGAATACGATTTTTTGAGTCTGAGCTTTTGTTGCTTTGCAAGCCTGAGTTTTCCGAACAACAAAAATTGGCTCGGGAATGAAACGAGAAAGACACGATACAAAGAACGCGACCCGACTGTGAAGAAAAGTTGTAAGGAAGGTAGTTACTTGTCCTGACTTTGACACCAACCTTCAAGGCTCAGAAACCCTGATAGCCCAATTCGTTACCACTGAAGGTGAAGTGACAGGCCCTAAAATGGCCCTCACAAAGGACATCTCTCTGGAACAACGCTACACTGTTCTGAATGATCTCATATTGAAAAATGTAACAATAACGTGGGTTATCTAACTCTTCTAGGAGGAATCTCTTCCAATTACTCTTTTGTTCAAGAAGAAGAAATGTGTCTGACTTATTGGAGGGAATAAAGAAGCAAGAAATTGGTGATGAAGGAGTTCTTACCTTTGTTTATCAACCCCAAGCCGTTTTTAGGGTGAGGAGCATAACGTGCTGTGTTTCCTCTTAGGAAGGTTGTTTTGCCCACTTTCTTTTGTAATGCTTCAGGCCACTCTGAAGCTATTCTTTCTGTTTCGCTCAGCCCTGATAGAACGCGCCTTGCCTCTGGTTCTGGGGATACCACCGTACACTTGTGGGACGTACACACGGGAACCCCTTACGTCGTATGCTGGCCTTATTTATGCACATGTTGACATGACTAGGAGTGCAGAGGCCACACCAATTGGGTTTTGTGTGTCGCATGGTCTCTTGACGGAAAGTTGTTGGCTTTGGCAGGGATGGACAAAACAATCCAAATTTGGAATCCCGAGGATGGCTCTCAGATTTCTATGCTGCCTGGTGTGTTCCGATACCTTCTAGACCTAATTTGAGGCTAGGGCATATCCAACCAGTAGTTTCCCTCTCTTGGGAACCTCTCCATAGGAATCCAGATGCCAATAGACTCATGTCAGGATCTCAGCCCAAAACAGAGCGTTGGAGTGTTATGAACAAGTCCGTTATCGAACGAGTGCTTTCCTGTTTGCATTTTCGTAACTCATTGCTCGGATGAGATGGCTTGTATGTGCTTGTCATCTGCTTTGTAAGATGATCTTGGA
Organism: Pseudomonadota bacterium; assembly: GCA_021299675.1. Classification (GTDB taxonomy): domain Bacteria; phylum Bdellovibrionota; class Bacteriovoracia; order Bacteriovoracales; family Bacteriovoracaceae; genus UBA6144. The sequence continues at coordinate 4,265 of JAJTIF010000420.1, forward strand.
ACCTTTGAACTTTTTAGGGTAAGATGATTGATGATGCAAAGGCACGGCCAGGAAGTACAGACTCTTGTGCGAGTCTCCAACTTGTCAATGCGAGAAACTGTCAACATTTCTGGGCGGTTGTGGAAGCAAGATAATCACCTCTTTTATGCGTAGATTGTTTTGTAGAGATGTTGTATCTTTCGTGTAATATTCTGACGTAAAGTTGAGGTTTGTTGGAGGTTGTCAAATGGAAGTTTTTTGTATTACAACCACACGAGCGCTCGTACGAGCAACAACAATTAGCAGTAGAACGAGCGCTTTATTTTCATTCTAGGTTTACAGAAGTGGTTTCAGAGACAAATGTTTTGAAAGCGAAAACCAAGCAAATCCTTAGAACTCTATTCTAACCAGGAGTTACTCCATCCAACTCCGCTTTCACTAACTGCTTCTTGGAGGTAATACAAAAGCTCAGTCGGACTGAACCCGAACCAATACCAATTCTTTCAGATGAGTATGAGGAGGGCATTGTGTACTCCAATTTGTTACCCGAGTTGCTCAGCGAATTGCACTAGCTTGGCATCTGACCCCACGTTTCTGAGTTTGGCGTCACTGGCAAGACCCTGTCTTTGTCTTCTCCAACCAGTCTTCTATGAGTTTATCTCGAGCTCGTTGATTGCCCCCTTGAAAGTTTTCCCTGTTGTACACTTGCTTTTCTATGTGTTGCTGGCGATGTTAGAATTACTGCGAGCAAATGAAGGACCCTGAATGAGTTTTCCAAGAGTATGTCTGAAAAGGCCCTCTTCTTGGGAACGAGATGAAGAAATTCGCCATCGACTATTTTGATGTCACCACGTGCACAGGGTGATACACTAAAAATCGAGTATGGTATTGTGTGTGGAGCAAGATTGACGCTGATGCCAATGTGGATCGAATTGAAACATAATCAGGTTTGAGCACATCATTACTGTACTGTGTTAACGCAATTAGTCTTGATTTGACTGTAACACAGTCCATCCTACTTGGGCATCTGTGTATTTCTTGGCCAAGTATTTCGGTATTGGCATGTAAGAACTGTGCAGGCAAACATCGTGCGTTTGGAACACCATCACGTACGTCTCTTGAAGTTGACCGTTAACTCTCAGATGGGTACGAAGTCCTTCAATCAGGTGCTTCCAGGTACAGCATGCCCGCTGCTGTAGCTTACAAAGAAGAGCTTCGTGAAAAAGCTGAGGTTTGTGCACCAGCACATTTATGTAGCTCAAAATTAGGCTTATGTCGTTCTTTATTTCCCCGAGGGTTGTAAGTGTACCGAGGGCGACAGCCCGAGAGACACTAAGCAAAGAATGACATATATTATTATATGTCTTTGCACGTGTGTTTTGCGGACCGTAGGCCTGTAAAGTTCGTGCGCCTCATGTTTCTAAACATACAGGCTCACGAACTTTAAAGGCCTAGGGCCAGTAAAACGCACGTGCCGAGACATAAAAATAATTACAGGGTCTTCGTTCACA
>JAJTIF010000067.1 GCA_021299675.1 Pseudomonadota bacterium
GAACGTGAAGCAAGTTAAAGACGGCACGGCGAAGGCGACACTGATCTCCGAGTCCGGCGCCTCGATCTATTCGGCCAGTGACATCGCTCGTGAAGAATTCCCAGACAAGGACGTCACCGTCCGTGGAGCGATCTCGATCGCCCGCCGCTTTCAAGACCCGCTGGCCGAGCTGGTGAAGCTTGACCCGAAGTCGATCGGTGTGGGTCAGTACCAGCATGATGTAAACCAGATCCAACTCAAGAACTCTCTAGAGGCCGTGGTCGAGTCGTGTGTGAACTTCGTAGGTGTAGACCTTAACACGGCTTCTGCCCCACTCCTGGCCTACGTCTCTGGCATCGGCCCCACAGTGGCAAAAAACATTGTAAAGCACAGAGAAGAAAAGGGAGCGTTTAAGTCGCGTCAGGATCTTTTAAAAGTCTCGCGCTTTTCCCAAAAAGTCTTCGAGCAGTGTGCGGGCTTTCTGCGTCTCTACCACTCAGAAAATCCCCTCGACTCTACCTTCATTCACCCCGAGCGCTATCCGATCCTTGAGAAGTGGTGCAAAGCTCAGGGCAAGAAACTTGAAGACCTGGTCAATGACCAGGAGCTCAAGAATAAACTTGAAACCGACAAGACCCTGAAGGCTGAGATCGGCGACATGACCCACACGGATATCGTCAAGAGCTTGAAGGCTCCCACGCAAGATCCACGCACCGTCTTCAAGTCCATTGAGTTCACTCAGGGCCTCAAAGACATGAATGACCTCAAGATTGGTCAGTGGTACCAAGGCCAGGTCACGAACATCACCCTCTTTGGAGCGTTTGTGGACATCGGGATAAAAGAAAATGGCCTGCTCCACATCTCCCAGATCTCAGACACCTTCGTGGAAAATCCTACGGATAAGCTGAAGGTAGGGATGGAGTTGAAGGTGAAAGTGATCGGCATCGATAACGAGAGAAAACGAGTCTCCTTGTCATGTAAAACGGACTCCAGTGCCAGTGATGCCCCTATCTCAACGGGCGCACCCAAAGGTGGCCATCGTCAGCCTCAGATGCCAGCGCAGCCGGCGTTTAAGAACAATGCCTTCTCTGGACTCGCGGGCCTGAAACTTAAATAGGCAAGCTTTCCCAGCTAGCTTGGGGTCATGATCTCGCAGATAATAGAGTCATGACCTCCAAGAAAGCCCTGAGCCTCGTCCTTGAAAAATCTCTGAGCACTGCCGTTGATCCGGAGCTGTCTCGAAAATTTTCTGAGGCCCGCGCGCGTGGGATTTTAATCGAGGATTTCATTAAAGACTTCCTTGGAAACTTTCTCTCTGAGGACACTCGCCGCGCTTACCAGGGAGACCTGGATGCCTTCTTTGGTTTTCTGCGTACCGGTGGAGAAAATCTCAAGCACCCCAAAGACCTGGCAAGTTTTCACTTCCAACTCTACCGTGACGAGCTCATGGGTCAGGGGAAAGCCTCCGCCACCATCAATCGCAAGCTCGTGGCCGTGCGCTCGTTCATCAAGTGGGCCCTGTCGGCGAAACTCATCGATTCCAATCCTCTGGATGTAGTGAAGCTGCCGAAAGTGCAAACGGAATCCCCTACCCAGGCCTTCGACGACGAAGAAGTGGTGCAGATGATGAACGCCCCGGACATCACCACGGTGAAAGGCTCCGTGCATCGCCTGGCCCTTACGCTCCTCTTTCATGTGGGTCTCAGACGAGCGGAGCTCACGCAGCTGCGTTGTCGCGACTTCTACAAAGAGCGCGGGCACATCGTTCTGCGCATTCACGGCAAAGGTGACAAGGTGAGGATTGTGCCCCTGAGCCCGATGGTGATCAGTGAACTCACCCGCTACCACACCTTCCTCCACTCCATGGGTGTGGAGCTTGAAGGAGATGATTTTGTCCTGCAGCTCGACCCCCTCAAGCGTCGCGGCCAGCCCATCGATGGTTCAAGTGTCTACCGGGTGATTGAAAAATACGCCAAGGAGCTTGGAATCAATAAGAAAGTCTCTCCCCACTCGTGCCGTGCGACTGTGATCTCGCATCTCCTGGACACGCAACACACACCCATTCGTGATGTGGCGATCTTCGCAGGCCATGCCAACGTGACGACGACAGAGCGCTACGATAAACGCCGTAAGAACCTGAATAACTCAGCGGCCTATGAGGTAGATTTTTTAAAGAAAGCTGACTAAGCCGACTTCTTGATCATTGTATTTTTAATACATGACTTCATTTCCACCAGAAACTTCTCGATCCTCTTCACCATCAGCGCGTGAGAAGAACTCAAATGTTTGAAGGTCACGAAGAAATAGACTTCACTGGTGCGCCCGTAATCAAAACGGTGGGCCAACAGCAGCTCCTTCGGGTCGATCAGGAAAGCGTCGTTCTTGTTTTGCGTATAGAGTGGATGCGCGGGCCAGCTTTTCGTCGTGTTCTTCACGTCAGTCCACGTGACGTCATCTTTGGTACTCTCAAAGATCTGGGTATTCATGAGAAGGCGCAGCTGCGTGGTGTCTTTGATCTTGCTGAAAAAATCAGCTCCCTTCACCTTAAAGAGCAGACCTTTGGTCGTGACCTGACACAGACTCCCCAAAAGAGTGTGCTCAAAGTCTGAACCTGTCTCGAAGAGCAGACGAGACTGCAAGCGCAAGCGGAACTCCCGCGAGGGAAGTTTATTGTCGAGCAGGGAGAGGAAGACAAAATCCTGATAGCTCTGGATGTTCAAGCAATCACTGATGGCCATTTTCTTAAAGGGGCCTGAGGGTGAAATGAAAGAGATGTCTATCGGCGCGGTGACGTCATAGCCGAAAATAGTTTTCTGCTGGAGATGGCTCTCGTAGATGTCAAAGAGATGAGTGGTGTAGAGCTTGTGGCCCTTCTTGATCCACACAGGGATATTTTTAAGGTGTGAGATCTCAGTGAGCTTCTGCTCTCTGAGTTTTGCCACATCGGCGTCGCTCTTCATTTTCTCGCGAAAGTGCGCACAACACTCGTCGTAGTCAGACCAAATGAACTGCAAGGGCGAGCCATCCTCAGCTTGGGGAAAGAGCTCAAACTCTTGGTCGAAGTGCAGAAGATCGGTGTGAACTTTGGCGTTGAAAACTGAAGGCATCTGAATTCCTTGAAAAGCGAGATAAGACTATTGTAAATCGGATCAAACCCAGAGCAAGTTGAACATTTTTTCTCTTAATTCTCAGAGGCACCACGAACGAGCTGAATAAAATTTGGATTATCTTTTCTAAATGACTGAAATGAGAAAAAACTAAAGACGATCGCAATAAGATAGGGAATGCAAAGAGAACTTAACAGTGTCGAAAGACTGATGTGAATCGGGAAAGTCCGCTCCACGAATATGTCTGGCATGATCACATGACCTTTCTGCTCAAGTAAAAAGAGCAGTAATACCCCAAGCCCCACGCCGGCCAGGCAGGCCACGCCCGAGAGCTGCAGAATGAAAGTGAGGAGCAGGCGGTTAATTCTTTTCAAGGAATATCCCAGGAGCCAAAAACTCGCCAGATCCTGGCGGATTTTAGTGAAGAACAAAAAGAGCGCTGTGGTGATAGAGACCGCCACCAAAAGAGACATGGACACAAAGAGCATGAGCATGACTTTTGTCTCAAGACTAAGCGCCCACATGAGAGTCTTGTGCTCTTCTTCCCAAGTCACAAACTCTTGCTCTGGGAGGGCCTGCTGAGCTTGTTTGAAATCCTCTTCATCGTAGAAGCGCCAGCGATTGGCCTCGCGCACACGCAGCAGATTTTGCACAAACCCGATGCGCACCCAAGCATGGAGCTGGTCAATTTCCTGCACTTCCGAGAGCAGATAGTCTGAGACTTCGCTAGAAAGCTGGCGAGGCACCTCTCCGGCCAGGCCGGCGGTTGAACTGGGGGCGATCATCTTGATGTTGTGAAAAAAACTTGTTTTAAGTTTTTGCGCCAGATCCACTCCGAGGATCAGCCCGGAAAAATCTTTATCTTTTAAAAAGTCTGGCCGGAAGGTTTTGGAATCAATGCCGTGAATGATCACGGGAGCCACGTGTCCGCCGGCCCGGGCGAGAATCTCCATCTCGACTTCCCGAGTGAATTTCCAGCCCCGCTGATTAAACTGCGCGAACTTTTCCAACTCCCCTGTTTCAAAACGCACGATCCCGACTCCAGAGATATTCTTGGAGCGAGCGATCAGTCCCTTCTGCAGCCCTCCCATCACTCCTTGAATGACAACTAAAGAGAGCGAAGAGAGAAAGAGCCCGGCCACCGCCAAGAACAAAAGTCCCTGGCGGGTGCGGGCCTTGAAAACATAACCCAGAAAGTACTGGTAAAAAGCGTTCATCTAAAGACTGTAAAAAGTAGATTTTTTCTGCATCAGCTCCACCAAGAGTGGCGCTGGAGTGTAGCGCTCAGCACCGATCTCACTGGCAAACAGCTGCATGATGGAAGTGATGCGCTCGAGGCCTTCGCCGTCGGCGTAGGTCAATAACCCTCCTTTGAAAGGAGGAAACCCAATGCCATAGATCATGGCCATGTCCACCACCGCCGCTTTGGTGACAATCTTATCCATCAAGCAGTAAGCGGCTTCGTTGATCATAGGTAAGAAAAGTCGCAGCTGCAATTGCAGCTCATCAATGGAAGTTGAGGTGGAAGGCAGTAAACTCTCCACCACCGGGTTCACCCCTGTGGGTTGACCTTTTTCATCGTAGAGATAAAAGCCCTTGGAGTTCTTTTTACCAAGCGCGCCGCTCTCCGTGAGTTTGTGGGAGAGACCTGAAGCCTGGGCCCGTGCGCCCAATCCCTCTTGCATGATCTTGCCCACTTTCTCACACACATCCAAACCGACCTCATCCATCAGGCGACAGGGACCCATGGGCATCCCAAAATTCAGTGCGGCCTGGTCGATATCTTTAATGCTGATCCCTGACTCCAACAGAAATGCAGCCTCATTGAGGTAGGGAGCAAGAATACGATTCACCAAAAAGCCCGGGCCATCGTTGACGATAACAGGAGTCTTCTTTACGTCGAGAGCCCACTTGTAGAGAGTATCCAGGGTTTTCTTCGAGGCCTTCGGGTGCGCGATGATTTCAACCAGAGGCATTTTGTTGACCGGATTGAAAAAATGCAGACCCGCAAAACGGCTCGAGTCTTTGAGCGCCTGGCTCATCTCCGTCACTGAAAGCGAGGAAGTGTTGGTGGTGATGAGGCAGTCTGGCTTAACGGTCCCTTCAAGCTCAGTGAAGATTTTTTTCTTCACTTGCATATTCTCCACCACCGCTTCGACCACCAGATCCACGCCCATGAAGCCATCAAAGCTTGTAGTCGGAGTGATGGAGCGCATTTTGCGATTGAAGTCATCTTCACTCATGCGTTTTTTCTTCAACGCGGACGAGAAGTTCTGTGAAGCCTGCTTGAGGCCCAACTCCAGGCCCTGCTGGTTGATGTCTTTCATGATAGGAGCTTGATTGTTTTGAGCAAAGAGCCACGCAATCCCTCCTCCCATGACACCAGCACCTAAAACCGCCCCGCGCTCGATGCTCGGCAGCTCGTCTTTACCTTCGAGCTTCTTCGAATTATCGGTGAGAAAGAAGATGTGCTGCAGATGCCGAGAGACATTGGTCTGAGACAACTCTCCGAAGGCCTGGGCCTCCATGGAGAGATAGGCGTCCCGACTTTTCGAGAGACCTGATTCCAGCACTTCCAAAATTTTTAAGGGCGCCGGGTAGAAGCCCTTGGATTGCGAGAGCACTTTTTCACGGGCCTTCTGGAAAATAATTTTTCGCGTGAGGAAATTATCCATCGCCACGTTTTCAAGAGTTTTAGAGAAGCCTTCACTCTTTTTGGGCACGGGCTTGAGGATCAAATCCATCGCCAGCTCCATCATGCGCTCCGTGGGCAGCACCGCCGTTGCCAATCCATTCTTGATAGCGGCTTTTGATTTCACTTGGCGGCCCGTGAGGATCATGTCCAAAGCGTTCGGTAGTCCAATCCGCTTAGGCAGACGATAGGTTCCACCAAATCCTGGCAAGACCCCGAGCATAACCTCTGGTAGGCCCAGTGCTGTCTTGGGGTTATCCGAAACGTAGATGCGTTTGCACGATAGTGAGAGTTCGAGACCGCCTCCGAGACACACTCCATCCACCACCGCCGCGGTGGGGGATTTGAGATCTTCAATCAAGTTGTAGATCATCTGGCCCTGCTCCGCCCCGCGAGCGGCGTCGGCTTCTGTCTTGAGCGAGTTGATGAGACTCACGTCTACTCCTGCTAGGAATACGCCCGGCTTGTGGGAGAAGAAGAGTACACCCTTCACTTCTTTATTTTTTTCTTTTTTGGAAATCTCTTCCACCACATGCTTGAGCTCCAAGAGAGTCTGGGCGCTGAGAGTGGTCATGGATTTTTTTTCAAACTTTCCAAAGCCCACCAAAGCGATGGAAGACTTGATTTCAAATGTCAGTGACTCTAACTGCATACTCAATCCTTATTTTTGTAGATTCTCAATCACCACTGCTCCACCCTGACCGCCACCGATACAAAGTGTCGCAAGGCCATACTGCTTCTTGCGGCGCTTGAGTTCATGGGCCAGGGTGACCACCAAACGTGAGCCAGTCGAGCCCACCGGGTGACCCAGAGCGATCGCTCCGCCGTTGACGTTGAGTTTATCGTGGTCGATCTCTCCGATCACCTCATCGATGCCCCAGCGACTCGCAAGAGTTTTATCTCTCATCACTTTCTCACACCCCAGAACCTGAGCAGCGAAGGCTTCATTGAGTTCGATCAGATCCATCTGCGAGAGCTTCATGCCTGTGCGTTTGAGCACACCATGGGTAGCCATGACAGGACCTAGTCCCATGCGCTCAGGCTCCAGCCCGTGGAAGTGGTAGTCCACCATGCGCGCCATGGGATTCAGGTTGAAGCGTTTGACGGCTTCTTCTGAACACATCAGCCACATAGAGCCCCCGTCCGTGATCGGACAGGCATTCCCCACGGTCACTGTACCCGTGACTTTCTCAAAATAAGGCTTCATCTTGGCGAGACCTTCGACCGTGGAGTTGCCGCGCGGGCCGATATCGTCGTTAATCACACGGTC
>JAJTIF010000340.1 GCA_021299675.1 Pseudomonadota bacterium
GCAAGATTATGTTCGTTCGATTGAAGGCCTTGAGAAAGCCGAAATCAAGGTTTTTGGATACGCAGTTGAATATGATGTTATTGATACAACAGATTTAAAACTTACTCTTGAGCATACCCAGATCAATAACCTGTACTTTGCTGGTCAGGTAAATGGTACTTCTGGCTACGAAGAGGCTGCGGGTCAGGGGTTGGTTGCAGGTGTTAATGCCTCTTTGTCCCTGCTCGGAAGAGACCCGGTTTATCTCTCACGGCACGATTCTTATATAGGAGTGATGATTGAGGATCTGGTAGGAAATACTCGTGATGAGCCCTATAGGCTCTTTACGGCCAGATCTGAAAATCGGCTCTTCATTCGTGAGGATAACACTGCTTTGCGCATGCAGCCCTATCGCTCACAGCTTCTTTTGCGCCATCAGCTCGATCACTACCAAGAGAATTTTATCCTTGGGGTAGGCGTTTTAAGTAGAGTTTGTGATCAGTTTAATTTTATTTCAAATCCAGGATATCTTTCTCAGTTCAGTAAAGCCGATGAGGAGCCACTTAAGGCGACGATCACGCTCTCCGAGTTATTGAAGCAGGCTTGGCTTAATCCGGTTGTAACGCTTTCTCGAGTTTTGGCTGATTTTGACTTGGTTTTTGATTCTGATGTTATTAAAACAGTGGCGATTGATAAAAAGTATGCCGGTTATATCAAGCGTTTCTCGGATCAGTTTGAGAAAATTCAAAAAATGGATGCCCAAAGGATAGACTGGGGATCAATTTGTGACTCAAAGAATATTTCATTTGAGTGTCGCTCAAGAATAAACAAGATAAAGCCAGAAACATTCGGACAGCTCAAGCGGATAGAGGGTATTAGGCCTGCCACTCTGGCTGTCGTAGCCTCAAAGGCCCTTTGATGCTCAATTTCTCTCTTAGTTATCTGAATCTGCTTAAGACACGCTTTGCTGGGCTAAATCTCACTCGAATACTTGATGATCAGGAGTTTTACGAGAAGCAGATCCTGGACTCCATTCTTCCCTATGAACAGTCTCCCGAATTTAAGTCTAATCTCGATCGGGTCAAGCGATTATTGGATGTGGGTTTTGGAGGCGGTTTTCCGCTCTTGCCCCTTGCTAAGCACTGTCCCCACATAGAGGTTAGGGGTCTTGAGTCTCGCTCCAAAAAAGTAGATGCCGTAAACATCATTGCGGCTGAGCTAAAAATTCACAACGCCAAGGCCTTTCATCATCGCCTAGAAGAAGTTCTTATCAACTGTCCCATGGTCATAACCTTTAAAGCTGTTGGCACTGTTATGGATTTCCTTCCTGTGATTCAGGTGGCGCACGCTGACATCAATGTCTATTTTTATAAAGGTCCTTCCTATGCCGAGAAGGAGCAGCCTGAATTTGAAAAAACATTATCCAAGCAATGGGAGCAGACGCTTAATCAAAGACTTAGTATCCCCGGTACAGAAGAAAGATGGTTGGTTGGTTTTAAGCCAAAGATTGTTCCACGTGGAACAAGTAAAACCCTTGTCAATTTGAGTGAACTTTTCTAAAAATAGAGTCTCTTTCACATCCCCAAAGGGAGTCCTAAGTGGCTAAAATCATTGCAATAACAAACCAGAAGGGTGGCGTGGGTAAAACCACAACCGCTATCAACTTAAGCGCATGCCTCGCCGCAGCAGAGAGAAGGACTTTACTCATTGACCTGGATCCACAGGGAAATGCCAGTCTGGGACTGGGTTTAGAAAAAGACAAATTTACTCAACTAAATATTTACCACGCATTGATTGGTGAGGAGTCCATAGAAAACTGCCTCTATAGGACCGACATGCCGGGCCTGGATATTTGCCCTTCAGATAATAACTTGATTGGCGCAGAGATTGAGCTCGTGAGTGCTTTTGCCAGAGAGGCAAAACTCAAAACCGCCCTAGAGCCCATCATGGATAAGTACGACTACATTATTATTGATTGCGCTCCCTCACTCAATATTCTTGCCGTGAATGCGCTCAATGCAGCCCACTCCTATCTTGTTCCCATGCAGACAGAATTTCTTGCGATGGAAGGACTCTCTCAGCTTTTAAATACGGTGAAACTTATCAAAGCATCGCTCAACTCGAAGCTGCAGCTTGAAGGCATCTTGCTCACCATGTACGACTCTAGAAATAATCTCTCGAAGCTTGTGGCACAAGATCTTATGAACCACTTCAAGTCAGACGTGATGAAGTCAATCATTCCACGAAACGTAAAACTCTCGGAGTGCCCGTCTCACGGAAAACCTATTATTCTCTACGATATTGCTTCCAAAGGAAGTGAAGCTTATCTCTCATTGGCCAAGGAAATCATTCTGAAAACAGAAGGCAAAGACAAGTTGGAAGGCAAAATGAACATTCCAGTTCAATCAGATTTGCCGCCCCAGATCCCATCATTCGATGATTACCAGATTCAACCATAGGAGAGCGCCATGACAATGAAGCAAAAACCACAATTAGGTAAAGGAATGGCTGCACTTCTCGGTGGATCACCGTCAATGCACACTAAGCCCGAGACACAGACCAGCAGCGATAACATGATTGAGACTCCACCGCTTTTGGTGCCTGTGGAAAAAATTATTCCCAACAGGAATCAGCCACGTAAAATTTTTAAAGAAAAAGAGCTGCTTGAGCTCGCTGAGAGCATCAAAGAAAATGGAGTGATCCAGCCACTCATCGTGACTCAAAATGAAAATGGGTCATTCGACTTAGTAGCGGGGGAGAGACGCCTTAAGGCCTCTAAGTTGGCCGGTCTTGAAAGAGTTCCTGTGGTCATTAAGC
>JAJTIF010000083.1 GCA_021299675.1 Pseudomonadota bacterium
CTATGACGAAACCAGCTGCATAGAGAGTGGATCCCGGTAGTTTTTGACTTATGACTAACACCGCCATGGCTTTCAGGGGCTGCATGGGCATGGGAAGCCCATAGACCAGACCTGTGAGCATCTGCATCAGCCCGAACATGATGAAAGTACTGGCCACATCCAGCTGCGCCGCTGAAATCATGGCGATCAAAAGAGGAAGGTCGGTGCCGATATCCCCAATACTTCCTGCCCACTCAAAGCGATTAAACCTTATTGCCACTCATGCACTCCCAAAACATTTGGCAGGAAGAATAGTTGATCATAAGATACCGGCATGAATACCGACATCCTGATTTCCAACATCACTAATCCCACTCTGCTTTTTTTCCTCTTAGGCATCTTTGCCTCTTTGGTAAAAAGTGATCTGGAAATTCCAGCGCCATCGGTTAAGTTTATCTCCCTTTATCTCCTTTTTTCAATCGGATTCAAGGGAGGCCAGGAGCTGGCCCACAGTGGCATCAACCAAGAGATCATCAACTCTCTGCTTTTTGCTTCAGTCATTTCAGCGGTCATCCCTTTCTATCTTTTCTTCATCCTGCTTAAAAAATTTGGTCCCTCTAACGCCGGTGCCGTGGCCGCAGCCTATGGCTCCGTCTCGGCTGTGACTTTCGTCTCCGCCGCCAATTTCTTAGACGCCAGTCAGATCCCGTTCGGTGGACACATGGTCGCCGTCATGGCTTTCATGGAAGCACCGGCCATTATCGTGGGCGTGTCTCTCATGAAGCGCTATCAAAAACAGACCACTCAACAGGAGTCTTTGGGCTCGGTGGTGTTTCATGCGCTGACCAACGGATCCGTACTCATGATCGTCGGGAGCTTGGTGATTGGGATCATCGCGGATACTAAGCAGGCCGAAGGGATTAAGCCCTTCACTAACGATATTTTTAAAGGCTTCCTCGCCATTTTTCTCTTAGAGATGGGGATGATCACCGCCAAAAGAATCAAGGGATGTTTTGACTACGGAAAAATGAGTTTCTTAGTGGCGCTCCTGGTGCCCTTGATCAATGGTGTGGTGGTGGCCTACGCCAGCCAATGGGTCACAGAGGATGTTGGGAATAGATTTATGTTTGCGATCCTCGCGGCTTCGGCTTCCTACATCGCCGTTCCCGCCACCATGCGACTGGCAGCGCCCGATGCGGATCCAGGTCTCTACATCCCCATGGCGCTGGGGGTAAGCTTTCCCTTTAATATTACTTTAGGCATGCCGCTCTATTTGATGATCGCGCAAATGACTTAAGGGACACACCCACCCCGTGACTGATACTCCAGACCTTGCTTGCTCTCCAGGGCTTTTTTCAGGGCCCCTGGAAGGTTGTGAGAAATCTTTTTTCCTTCTAAATAGAGGGACTTCAACTCGAAACACTCCTCTACTGCTCGCCAGGCCACATGATCAGGGCTGATGGTGTAGCGACCCAGCGTGCGATCAGTGGGCCATGGCATATTCTTATACACGGTATACACCAATTCGGAGCAGACGATCTCACTTTCACTCTCGACGTTAAAATTAAAATCATAGGGTTTTCCAATCTGCTGAAAGGCCCGCAGCAAAAGAGTGGCCCGTGTCTCTTCACTCATCACCGGCGCCTCCAACACCACCAAATCGTCAATGTCCATGAACTGCTCGAGAGTGTTGACTGTGACTCCTGGCATCCGCAGGGCCTCGAGGACAAGTTTTCCCTGAGAGAGTTTTTCGAGGTGAGGAGTGACATCGGGATGTGAGAGAAAATCAATCACGCGGCCCTGATGAGAAATCTTCAAGGCCTTGAGCTCCTGCGGGGCCCCGAGCCAGATCGCCACGTGCCCGAAATAGCCCGGGATGAATTTGTCCGTGAGCCGAAAAGGTGTTTTCTCGAGAAGCAGACTCAAGGGCTTGAGTTCTGCACGGATGGATTGCAACTCCCCGCTTGAGAGAGTTTTGAGTTTGCCCGCACGGAACTGAAAAAGTCCTGCGGTGTTGCCAAATAATTTTGAGATGACTCCTGTGAGTCGGTAGATCTTTTCAAAAAACTCCGACTGCTGCAGCTGACCCTTCACGAACAGGACTTTTCTCATCCGCGCATCGAGTCTCCCCTCTTTCATCTGCTGAGCTGTCAGCGACTTCAATCCATAGTCGGAGAATACAGTGCGCTCGCGTCCCACCTGCTGACCCAGCAGAGCGAGCGAGTGATGGGTCTTCTCCCAGCGCGCCTCGTCCATGGCCAGGCTCAAGGTTTTCGAAAGCCATTCCCCTTCAAAGGGTAGGTCCCGCTCGAGAATCGAGCGCAGTTTTTTGGCCTGACTTAAAATTTCAATTAACCGAAAAAAGCTATCATAGAGCACCAGGTTGACCGCCACGCCCATCTGCGTTTGGGTGATAAATTCTTGGGACTCCTGATCGTCTCCCAAAGTTACGAGTTGCCAGGATTCTGTTTGCAGGCGCTCCCAGTTAAATCTTTTTTTCTCGACGATAGAAAATGATCCCCGAGCTATCTCAAAAGGCATGGAGACATCGAGGTGTGACATCGGCACGATTCCGTCAAAAGCCAGCAGGCGCCACTCTTCCAGACGATAGAGAAGTCGCTTAAGTTGCTCGAGATCTCTTGCGCTCAAGGGTCTCTCGCAGCCACGCTCAAGGCCGATCTCGCAGGGATGCTCGCTCAGGAACTCGAAGAGAGCTTCGCTGGTCTGAAGTCCTTTGAGAAAATACTTCTCTTGCGGGGACTGGGCCCAGAGAGTGTTTGAGAGCAAAAGTGCCAAAAAGATGAGTCGCTTCATAAGCCTATTATGACGAATCCTGAAAAAAAGTGGTCTATCACCACCTAACTTCGTCAAAGCTTTTTGGTATGGTATAATGCCTCCTATGACTCGTTTTAAAATAGATGGTGGAAACGGCAATGGATTCAGCCCCGCAAGCTTCTTCAAAGAGCAGCCCCAGGCGAAGATCGACCCCAGTAACGAAGAGGATCTTTTAAAATGGGAAAGCTCCCTTCAGATTGACCGCAAAACCCTCCTGCAGGCAATTAAAGACTATGGCCCGGGCGTGCGTGACATCCGCCGCGGCCTGGTAAGTCAGAGAGCGGCCTAGTTCATTTTTCTTCTCAGACCTCTCTCAAAATTCTAGAATCAGGTCAAACACCTCTCTAGGACCATCGAGTGAGACCTGCACCCGTCAAAATTATTCGTCATCACGCTCCCAGCTCTTTTAAAGAGGATCTCTACCATTCTCTGCTCCAGCTCAGCTGGCCCAAGACTCTCCTGCTCATTATCTTCACCTATCTTTGCGTGAATCTTTTTTTTGCGCTCCTCTACTGGCTCTCTCCAGGCTGTCTCATCAATTGGGACAATAGTTTCAAAGGTGCCTTTTACTTCAGTGTGCAAACACTAGGAACCATCGGCTATGGCTCCACTTCCCCACTTACCGACTACGCCAATATTCTGGTCACCATCGAGGCCATACTCGGCGTGATGATCATCGCCTTGATCACGGGAGTGTTTTTTGCCAAGTTCGCCACCCCCTTCGCGCGCATCTTCTTCACCGATTCCCTAGTGATCAATCTCTATGAGGGAGTTCCCACGCTCATGTTTCGCACCATCAATCTGCGCGACAATAGTTTGATCGATGCGAAGGTCAGCTTCCTGGTGCTCAAAGAGATGCGCTCCCAAGAGGGCACGGTCATGCGGCGCTTTCTGGACCTCAACCTCGTGCGCTCTTATGTGCCACTTTTCACCATGAGTCTTACCTTCATGCACCCGATCGACGAGAAGAGTCCACTCTATGGCCTGAGTCCCCAGGAGATTCAGCAAGCAAGCTTCGAGTTTTTTGTCACCATCATCGGAATTGATGGAACCTTCGGCCAAACCATTCACGCCTCTAAAATCTACAAGACTTCCCAGATTCTTTGGGATCGCCCATTCGAAGATATCGTTGAGGTGGGCGAGGATGGGACTCGGCATATTTACTTTAACAAGTTCCAAAAGTTTAAGAGCTGAGCATGTATCAACTGCGACCCTACCAACAAGAAGCTGTGGATCGAACGATCGACTATTTCAAACGCTCGCGGGAGCCGGCCCTAATCGTCCTGCCCACAGGGGCAGGAAAAAGTCTTGTGATCGCGGAACTGGCCCGCATCGCTCGTGGCCGGGTACTGGTGCTCGCCCACGTTAAAGAGCTGGTGGAGCAGAACCATCAAAAATACACCAGCTTTGGTTTCTCAGCGGGTCTCTTCTCCGCAGGCCTGAACAAGAAAGATGATTCGCAGAAAGCCATTTTTGGGAGCATACAATCCGTCGCCCGGGCCCCTGCAAGTTTCTTTCAAGATTTTTCTCTGGTCATCATCGACGAGTGTCACCGCATCGCTGATGAGGGAGACACCCAGTACCAAGCGGTCATCTCCCAGTTACAAGAACATAACCCGACCCTCTGTGTGCTGGGGCTCACGGCCACACCTTACCGCCTGGGTCTGGGCTGGATCTTTGAAACGGGTCCCAATGGGGAGAGTAAGTCGGAGCAGAAAAAATTTTTCAAGCAGTGTGTGTTCGATCTGCCCCTGAGCTTCATGATCAAAAATAAATTTCTCACCCAACCGGTGAAGGTTGATATCCCCGTGACCTGCTATGACTTCAGTGAGCTGACAGAGAAGGGTCGCATGTACACCATGGGCGAGGTGGAGGAGCTGCTCAAAAATCAGAAACGTCTCACGCCCTTAATCGTCAAGAACATCATCGACATCACAGAGCGCTTTGAGCGCAAAGGGGTGATGATTTTCAGTAGTACCGTTCAACACGCCCAAGAGATCTTGAGCTATCTGCCGCAAGATCAGGCGCGGCTGGTGATCGGAGAAACAGACATCAAAGAGCGCGATCAGATCATTCAAGAGTTTAAGCAGAAAAAATTCAAATACCTCGTCAACGTCTCAGTCCTGACCACGGGCTTTGATGCCCCCCATGTGGATGTCATCGCTATCCTGAGACCAACAGAATCCAACAGCCTCTATCAGCAGATCATCGGCCGAGGCCTCAGGCTCGATCCTGGCAAGAGTGACTGCTTCGTGCTCGACTACACCGGCATGGGCCATGATATTTTTAAGCCGGAGATCTCAGACAAGAAGCCTTCCAAAGAATCTGTACCTGTGACAATTCATTGCCCCGAGTGTGGCTTCCCCAACGACTTCTGGGGGCTGGTGGATTTTGACGGAGACATCATCGAACACTTCGGCCGCAAGTGTCGCGGCGGTAGACTGAACCCGCAAACCTACAAGACTGATCCCTGCGGCTATCGCTTCCGCTTTAAGCTCTGCCACTCCTGTGGCGGCGAGAATGATTTGAGTGCGAAAGCCTGTGAGAAGTGCCAAGCAGCCTTGGTCGATGCGGACTCAAAACTCAAACAGGCAAAGCTCTCAAAAAACGCGCACGTGCTCACCCCTGCCGACATCACTTTTAATGAGCGCAGTGATAAAAATGGCAATCCCTATCTTGAAGTCCGCTACTACGACGCCGACGCTCAGTACTTGTCTGAGGCCCATTTTTTCTCTAACCCTCAGGGTCTTAAAAAGTTCCACATTAATTTTCTACGCTCTCACCTCAAGCGACCGGAGCTGAGACCACAGATCCAAACACCCACGGATCTGATTAAATTAAAAAAATATCTGCGGCTCCCCGCCTTTGTCATTGCACGCAAGCAAGAAAAATTCTGGAAGATCACCGAGAAGGTTTTCGCCGAAGAGCTCTAGGTTATTTCTCTTTGATCCAGATCATCCCGCGGAATTCACCGAGCTTAAAACCCACGGCCTTGTCTTCGGGGTAGAGACTAGAGACTTTCGCGTTGAGCTCTTTTGAGGGAGAGCCATGGCAGGTTAAACACTGAGGCCCGACGTAGAGAGGGTCCAGGTAAGCTTTTTTGCCATCCTTAAACTGGTGCACGACTGGCTTGGCCGGTGATTTGATGGTCGTCACTTTGAACTGATCTAGGTAGGGCAGCATCCAGTCCGCCGGGGCATTTTTAGAGTTACGTAGTTTGTGTGAGGTGCGACCAAACTCAAGGTTTGCCATCCGCTCTCCCGCCGCTGTTTTGGCCAGGGCCGATACGTTAACATGGCAGAACTCGAGTGCCGGCACGGCCCCATCTTGCTGCATCTTATCGGTCAGGTTTTTCAC
Source organism: Pseudomonadota bacterium (assembly GCA_021299675.1). GTDB lineage: Bacteria > Bdellovibrionota > Bacteriovoracia > Bacteriovoracales > Bacteriovoracaceae > UBA6144. Next base: position 6,172 of record JAJTIF010000083.1, read on the forward strand.
CAGATTCTGCTTCAGATCCTTAGAGAGAGCTGCCGCCTGTGTCTCAAAGTCTTGGGCCAACA
>JAJTIF010000242.1 GCA_021299675.1 Pseudomonadota bacterium
TACGGCAACGGGTTGAAAAGTGGGGGCAGCGGGAACGACGTGAACAGGAGCGCAATTGCGCTCCGCCTCCGACGCCATCACTCGGTTGATCTCCTTGAGAGGGTCGCTGCCTGGGAGGATCGTAGGGGCAACAAACTTGCTAAGCTGGGAAATATTCGCGCGGACTGGGGTGTAGTTATCCTCGTCCCACACCACGTAGTTGTTGTCCGGCAAGACGTGGATGACCCGAGATTGGGTCCAGTAATCCTGGCCCTGCTTATTGCGGCGCACATTGAGCAGCCAAACGATGTCGCCCACGTGGAAGAATCGGTCCTTCTTCCCCTTGTCGTACGCCAACTTCTGGATCTCCCGTGCGCGTGCGACGTTGATTTTGGCATAATCCTTGATGCGCTTGGCGCGCGCCTGGAACTTCCGAAGGAGGTTGTCGAAGGGGGAGTTGTACGGGGATCCGTTGAGTAACTCGTGCGAAGTGAAACCCGTGGACTTGGATGGCATGTTTTTGTTGAGGGACTGCGCAGCGTAGAACAGCGCGTCCTTGTACTTCATCCCGTCCTTGTATAGTTTGATGAAGAGGATAGGCTTCAGGGCCTGGACGCACCTTTCCGCGAAACTGTTCCCTTGTTGGTGGTACCGGGCCGAGAAGTGGTGGTCAATCCCGGAGCCGTTACAGTACTCGTTGAACGCGGCAGAGGTGAGATTGGGCCCCCCGTCCGAGATGAGGAGTTCCGGGGTAGACTTGGCCCCAACGATGAGGCGCTGGAACTTGGCAAGCAGGTTTCCGGAGGCAGTCGCAGTGAGGTTGGAGACGACGATCTCCTTGCTGTAGTAGTCTGCGAAGAGGACGAAGTTGACCTTCTCGCCGTTGGAAAGGAGCACCGGGACCGGGTCCATACCGACGATCTGCCACGGCTTTGTCGGGACCAACGTTTCCGTCATGGTGTTGCGCATATCCTTGTGGGTGGGCTTCAGGGCCCGACATGCGTCGCAGCGGTAGTCGGCGATTTCTGCGGCCATCCCAGGCCACCAGTATAACGGGCGGATGGCACGCCACATGGCGTCGGGGGAGGCGTGGCAGCCGAGGGTCCCAGCGTGGAAAGACCACATGCACGCTTCGCGGAGGGGCGGGGGAACAAAGACCGCCTTGTGTTTCGGGCGGAGAATGCGCTTGGACTTGCCAGATTTGGTGGGCACGGCCGGAGGGCCGGTGAGGGTAGAGGCGGAGGCACTAGCGATGATGACTGGCAGGCTGGCCAGGTCGGCTGGGTCAGGCAAGAACGTGACCCGTTTGGGGAAGAGCAGATCCTGCTCACGTGCCAGGCAGGCGGCCAGTGCGGGCGAAGTAGGAAACGAGACGCACTGGTGGCTGAGTGGGGGTGACACGGCGGCCGCCCCGACAACTTCAGGAGAGGGCTCCGTCCCAGCAGGGACGAATAAACGATTGATGGCGTCGCAGACAACATTTTCGACGCCGCGGATGTGGACGGATTTGGGGGCAATGACCGCGATTGTGGTGAGCCAGTTGGCCACTTGGGTGGAGGGCTCTTTCACCACCAGGTCGACCCACGACTTGGCGTCGGTATGGATAACGACTTTGCGGCCCTGGATGGCGTGCCAGTGCTTCTTCACTGCAGAGTATATGGCGAACAGCTCTTTGTGGGGCATGTCCCACCGGAGCTCCCGTTCCCGGAGACAGCGGCCAGCGTAAGCCATGGGGAGGGTGGCGCCTTCGTGGTGTCGGACGAGGTGGGATGACACTGCCACCTTCGAGGCGTCGGCGTAGAGGTGGTACACGCCGGGGCCGGCGAATGCTCGCACGTATTGTTTGTCGCATTCAACGACGATGTGTTCCCACGCCACTATACACTCTGGGGGCCAGACGAAGGGGGCTCCCGGCTTACAGGCGCGACGCAGCGCGTATATAGGCTCCATGACCCGGTGGAAGTCAGGCACGAACGAGTTGTGCCACTCCGCAAGACCGATCATGAGGCCCAGTTCAGCTTTGGAGGTGGGGGCCCGCATTTCGCGGAGGGCCGACAACTTGCTCTCCGAGGCACTAATGCCCGCGGACGAAATAGTACGGCCACACCAGTTGACCTTGGGGAGGGCCCACTGGGCCTTGTGCCAGGCAATTCGGACGTTCCTATCAGCGAGCCGGTCCAGGATGTCCTTGTTGTTACGGCGGTACTCGCCAATGTTGGCACCCCAAACGAGGACGTCGTCGATGTTGGCTAACGCCCACTTACCGCGGGCGGGTCCCCTGCCTCGGTCGGCGTCCAACGTCTCGTCCATGTGCCGCTGCCAGTGGAAACCCGCGTTGACCAGGCCGTACTCCATAAAGTTGAAAGAAAATTTGCCGCCCTCGTACACGATGGTGGTCTTGTCGATGGAGTCCGGGTGCATACGGTTCTGGTGGTAGGCGTCGTCGGCGTCATATGTGCCGAAAAAGGTACCGGGAATGTCGTAGAGAGCCTGCTCGAGGTTAAGCATGGGGTGCGGCTCGACGATGGTCCGGCGGTTGAGCTCGGTGTAATTGCCGCAAAGTCGCCAGAGGTCCGCCGCCTGCTGTGGCTTGTCGGCAAGAAGGGCGGGGGAGACGAACTTGGTGGCGTCGTAGTTATGAAACCCAAGGCCCTTGGCAGCCCATCCGGCAATCTTCTTGGCAAGGAACTCCTGTTGGACCTGTGAGTATTTGTAAGGGCTGGAATAAAAGGGTTCATCACTGGCCAGGGTAACGGTGAAAGCCGTGAAGTCGCATCCGGTCCATGTGTCCTTGTTGCGGTGGGCCTGGTTCCTCATCGCCTCCTGGACGTCCCGCAGGATGATCGGGTCGGAGATGTGGGAGGCGGCCAGTTGGAGGTGGTCGGCGAGGTCGTCCTCCCAAGTGCGGGAGGTGACGGCGAACGCGGATGGGCTGTTGGTACTGAAATAAACAAACCCGTGAACCAGGTCGATAGTAGCCCGGCCGTTAAGGAAGTCGAGGCCGAGGACAACCTCGGGGATGGATGGAGGTAGCAAAGTGGGGGTGTACACCCACTGATGATAGCTGTGACCGTCGACTGTCAGTTGGACGAGCCGTTGGCCGAGCATGGGTTCGGAGTGTCCGTTGAGATACGTGACCGTGATTGGCTTGTGGCGGTACCGTGCGGACGATGGAATGAGGTGACGGGCCACCAAGCAGATGGATGCGCCGGAGTCCACTAGTGCGGTGGCGGGCGCTGTCCCGATGGTGACGGGGATGGTGAGCCGTTGGGCTCGCCCCACAGCTGCTGCGGCTGTGGTGAAAACTTGTTGCGCGATGGGAGTGACGTCAGAAATGGACGAGATGGGAATCCCATTTATTGTAGCCCCAAGAGTGGGGTCGAACACTACAGTTACTCCAGCCCCCATGAGGGCGGAGAGGGTGGCCTGAGGCAGGCGGACAGGTGGGGGGGCGAGGGTGGCGGCGGCTGCGGGGGACCCCGCACTAGGGGCTGACGCGCTGGGGGCCCAGGGAGGGAGAGAAACGCCATGTGCAGCGCAGCTGGCCGCAACTTTAGCGCTGTCGGGGGCGTTGGTACATCCCGGTCGACCCCCGAACGCCCTGATACTGTGCCCCAGTTCGCCGCAACGGTAACATATGATCGTTGGTGGTTTGGAGCGTGTCGAACTAGTGGCCGCTCCAAATACGGCCGGAGCGGTTGATGAGGAGTGGGATCCGCCGCCGCACTCCAAATACCCTGGAGATGCCATCCATTGCGGGGCGCATCTCGTCGAGGTCGCCTGCAGGTCGACCAAGAAGTTCGGCCAGCTGTCCCAGCGCAGACCCGCGGAGCCCCATTCAGGCATGGCCCCTACCGTGGTGAACCACCAACTGTGGATACCCCGGCGAATGATCACGTATAGCAGGGCATCGGGGATCAATGCGTCGGTGGCGGTCTGTTGGAGAGACCTGCACCGCAGGGCGAACGGGACAAGTAGTGGGACGCGGGAGGCGACCATGTCCATGGCCAGCAACTCCAGTGCGGCGACGGACTCCACGGTAGAGTTGGTGCCTAAAAGGGA
>JAJTIF010000403.1 GCA_021299675.1 Pseudomonadota bacterium
GACTTTAAAGAATGGAACTTTTTTTGGCGACACTTTCACCACTTTGCCCGTCTTCGGATTGCGTCCTTCGTAAGCTTTATAGTTACGATTGGCGAAAGATCCAAAGCCACGAATCTCAATACGTTCATCGTCATAGAGCGCTTGAATCATACTGTCGAAACAGATGTTCACAATCTTCTCCGCTTGGTGATGCGGAAGATTGGCTTGTTTTTCGATCATGGCGATTAAATCGGCCTTAGTCATGGATCTCTCCTGAAGTGAAATATTGAAGGCTTATGTCTATTCTATCGGATTTTTTGGAAAAATCCTAAAGCCTGTTTTTTGTGGCGCTAAGTGCTCAGAATAAAATCCTCCCTTCTGCGCTAAGTATTTGTATTCACATTCCTCCTCCTGCCGATGCCTGCTTTTATGGCTGCCCGGGTTAAAATGGGGTTAATAAAGCGGCAATAAATTCCGATTGGGTTCATGAGGAGCTTTAATTTGAAAAGAGCAAACCTAGGTTTTATCGCGATGATGCTAGCATTGATGCTGGCTTCCGCCTGCCAAGAGCAGGGGCCGCGCCTACGTCCGCTCATCGCTCCGTCTGCGGTGGCTGAACCGGAGCCCGAGCCGGAACCAGAGGAGATCGTCCGCCCCAACGGTGCTGTCTTTATAAAGAACGATTTCTGCGCCTGTAACAACGGAAAGTCTGCCATCTTCTCCGGCTCAACTTGTACAAATTTTTGCGCCAACAAGCAGACCAGTGGTAACGACATCCTCTATTTAAATTTCACCGTAAGTGACGCCATCATCTCGCAAGGATTTCAGTCGACCGCCGGCTGGTGTAGCTTACAGATCAACGAATCGGATAACGTGCGCTGTGTGCTCTCGGTGCGCTCTGAGAGTGGCAACGAGCCCTCCATCGATGTCGTGCTCAATAGCGCTAACTCCTTCACCGCAAACATCTCCTCATTAGCAAAAGACAAAAACTTTATTTTGAATCTGACAGAAGTCAGCTCGAATGCGAAATCAAGCTCGATTCAAATCCGTAAAATCTCAAACGGCGAAGGGGCCACTCCCGTGGGTCCGGTCATCGTGCAACCCGTATCCCAGTACACCTGTATCAACCGCCGCCCCCTGGAAGATGACCAGAACGGTGATATCTTCTTTGAAAACGCCGTCCGTCTTCACTTCTATTTCATTGAAAAGTTCCGCCCGCAGCCGGTGCCCGCTGGCGTGAACGATGTGATCTGCCACGATGTCGTGCAGAACGGAAATATCGATAACTCCCTCTTCCCTCGCCTAGAAGAAACTCCTGGTGTGTACGCTCTTTGGAGCACCGACGACATCCGCTTCTTTGATATTGATAAGTCAGGTCAGCGTGACATCAACGAGATCATCGCGCGCAAAGCGGTAGACCTGGGCGCACCTTTTGCCTCGACCCCAAACCTCTTCTTCCCACTCACTATGAGTTCAGGCCCCACCATCGCTACCGTGGGTAACACCGCCGCCTCTGGAGCCCCCTTGGGCTTCTACATGAGCTACTTCAACGACGCCGAAGCCGGCAACGTCGCCTACTGCCCGAAACAGTTCCACTACAACTCTAGCCAAGTCGCCCTGCGAGCGATCGGCGAAGTGGTGCAGTCTGAAACGGAAGGGATCTACCTCGCCTAGCGTGAGTCACTCACTTTCTTCAATACAGCGTCGCAGGCGATCGAATGTTTGCCGATGGACGTGATCGTGGTGCGGGAGTCAGACATCAAGCGTGCCTGGTTCTACATCCACCCCACCACTCGTCAACCCACACAGCCAGTGACGACCACACAGATTCGTAACAATCAGATTAAATTCTACTATCCCTTTGACTTCAACACGCCTTACGTGAAGAAGAGTCATCAGATGGAGTACACCCTCGTCACACCTGATCAGGTGAACCAAGGCACCTGCTCACAAGATAGCGGTGGTATTCCAAACCCGGGTAGCGATGGTATCCCCACCGTCTTCACGCCCCATGATCGTCGCTTCGGCTGTATCCCCATGTCTGGTTCTAATTAGACTGACTGCTTGATGACTTCGAGGAGCGGATCTAGCTCATCCAGGAAAGTGAAGTAGAGAAATCCCAGAGAGAGAGAAAGGAAAATAAGACTCGATAAGAGCTTCACACCGATCACTTTACCAATCGGTGGCTCATCTTTAAGAAAGCCTCGACGGATAAAATAAATCAGCACCATCAAGACCAGCGAAACGAATCCGCACATCCGAAGATCATCAGGACGATCGAGGATCTTAACTGCTTGCCCTAGTGCTGTCGGGTGATGCATGAAATTCACGAGAAAATTGAGGATAAAGGGGAAATGTTTTGTCAGAGTTCCCAAGGGAGAGCCCTGGATCTGATCCACGAGCATATCTCTCAGCGCCTCTTTAGGCATCTGGCTCATGGGATTAACTTCATAGGCCTTGATAAGTTTTTTTCTAAGAGCGGGATCTTTGATGATGTCCATGGGCGACTTGCCCTCATTCAGCGCCGCCTGTAACTCGAAGAGTTCTTGGTTTTGCGCGATTGGATCCTCTTCTTCAGTTTTCTTTTTGGGCTTATCCTCTTCTACGTTAAGTAGACTACCGGCGGAACCGAGCTTCTTGTTTTGCTCCGCGAGCTCTCGCTCAAGAGCTTCAAAGTCTTCATCACTCGAAGACTCATCGGACTTACTGGCTTCTTTTGGGGCAGCCCCAATCGCTCCTGCTGGTCTGGCTTCATACACCTGAACACCTTGCGAGAAGGTGTTCAGGCTCATGAGACTGATCAAGAGGATCAGGGCCAATTTCATTAAGCTTTAGCCTTCACAACAGTCGCATCAGTGCGGGTAAACTTATCCAATAGAATTGTTATCGGACTAGCGATGAAGATGGTCGAGTAGGTTCCCGAGATGGCTCCCACGCAAAGAGCGAAGAAGAAGTCTTGGATCGCTCCTCCCCCGAACACGAACATAATGGAGGTAACCATAAAAGTTGTGGCCGTGGTGAGAATCGTGCGCGACATGGTTTCATTCAAAGCGCGGTTGATGACCGACTTGATCGGCTCATGAGAATTCTCTTCTTCGAGTTCGCGGACACGGTCGTAGATCACCACGGTGTCGTTCACTGAGTAACCGATAACAGCAAGGAGTGCTGCCACGATCTGGAGAGAAAATTCTTTTTGGGTCAGGATAAAAATCCCGATCACAAAGACCACGTCGTGGATGAGGGCAATGATTGCACCTGGGGCAAACTTATAGTCAAAGCGCAGACCTACGTAGATCATGATCGCGAGCATCGCCCAGATCATGGCCTGGAAGCCTGAAGTTCTCAGTTGGGCTCCAGCCTTGGGTCCGACGATGTCATTTTTGAGGATCTCAAGATTTGCAGCTCCAAATTTTTCCGAGAGCACCCGCTCTACGTCTGCAGAAGCCTTGTTGAGATCTTCTTTCTCACTCTGAACTTTCAGGAGAACTTCCTTGCCTTCTTCGCCAATCTTCTGGATGGAGGAGAGTGGCACGCCTGCACCCGTGAGAGCCGAGCGGATGATTTCGTTGTCAGTGGCTTCAGTGAATCTCACTTGAATCTCAGCACCGCCGCGGAAGTCTACGCCGTAGTTGAGGCCCTTCTGAAAATACATCACGGTGAAGACCAGCACCATCAGGATGGAGCCCGGGACGCAGAACTTAAAAGCTGATACGTAGTCGATTTTTAATTTTTTGCTCATAAATATCCTTAAATACTGATCGACTGACGGTTGTTACGCACGTACCAGTCGAACATAATTTTTGTCACAAAGTATGATGTGTACACAGTAGAGACAATACCAATCAAAAGCGTCACGGCGAAGCCGCGCACCGGACCGGTCCCGAAGTTCAACAGACACAAGCCCGCAAGCGCTGTGGTTAAGTTGGCATCCACGATTGTCCAGAAAGCCTTATTGAAACCAAGGGCCACTGCTTCTTTCGCGACCACACCTTTGGCCAGCTCTTCTTTGATACGCTCGTAAATAATAATGTTACCGTCGATCGCCATACCTACCGTGAGCGCGATCCCTGCAATACCTGGGAGTGTGAGGGTCGCTTCGAGTCCCACCAAGCAGGCCAGACCAAAGAGTACGTTCACCACGATCGTGATCATGCCGATCACACCCGAGGCTTTGTAGTAGAACATGATAAAGATGAAGACCAGAGCCGCACCGATGAGGGCTGAAACTTCTGCTTTCTTAATCGCATCCGCCCCAAGACTTGGCCCCACCACACGCTGCTCTTGGAATTCAAGCTCCACTGGCAGCGCACCAGCACGCAGAACCATCGCTAGGTCGCGAGCTTCTGTGAGCTGTTGGTTGTAGTCGC
>JAJTIF010000304.1 GCA_021299675.1 Pseudomonadota bacterium
TGGGGTGGATTTTCGTGGCGTGTATGACTTTCGCACGAAAGCTATTCTCTCATTCAAAGACGCCCGCGATCCTTTCTCACCCACCTACATCGACGCCAGCAACCTAGACGCTCCTCACATCAAAGAGTTCCTGGGCGAGAGGATCCTCGCGCAGTTCAAAGAAGAGCTCGAGATGACCACCATCATGCCGGATTTTGATCCTGAGATGTATCTCGCCGGGAAGATGAGTCCGGTGTTCTTTGGTTCTGCTCTTAAAAACTTCGGAGTGAAAGAGACGCTGGATAAGATCTGTGAAGTCGCTCCCACTCCTCGTCCGCGCCAAGCTGTGCTGGCACCTTTTACCTCTGATGCTGACAAGGTGACGATTGATCCCAGTGACTCAGAGTTCACGGCGTTCATTTTTAAAATTCAGGCCAACATGGACCCCAAGCACCGCGACCGCATCTCGTTCATGCGTGTGTGCTCTGGAAAATTCAACCGCGGCGATAAGATCTTCCACGTGCGCACGGGCAAAGAGATGAAGATCGCGACACCTTTGATGTTTCAGGCCCGCGACCGCGATATTGTGGAAGAGGCCCTCCCTGGTGACATCATTGGTCTGCATGACAACGGCAAGTATCAGATCGGTGACACCTTCACGATGGGCAAAAAACAGATCCGCTACACTGGTATCCCAAACTTTGCGCCTGAACTTTTCATGAAAGTCACCTGCCGCGACCCCATGAAGGCCAAGCACCTCGAGAAAGGGCTCGCCCAGCTCTCTGAAGAAGGCGCGACTCAATTATTCATCCGTAAGACCACCAACGAGAAAATGCTCGGCGCCGTCGGGGCCCTGCAGTTTGAGGTGGTGAAGTTTCGCTTGCTGGACGAATACGGGATCGATGCAAGCTACGAGAGTGTCTCTTGGCAAGGAGTGCGCTGGTTGAAGTTTGAAAACCCCAAGGATGAAAGTGAGTTCGTCTCCAACTACAACACCTTCATCATGTACGACCGTGAGGATCGCGTCTGTTACGCCGTCAGAACGGAGTGGGACATGAAGCTTGCTATGGAGAAGAATCCCAAGGTGAAGTTCTACAAGAACTCGGACTACATCGACTAGGAGCTCACCATGGATCTTCGTGCCACTCTCAAACTAGCTCACAGACTCCTTGACGACGCAAAGATCGAACACGCTCTCATCGGCGGGTTGGCACTGGCGACTTACGGATCGACCCGGGCCACAGTGGACCTGGATCTTTTGATTCATGAGAGTGAGGCGCAAAACGCAAAAGCCCTACTACTCAAAAATGGTTTTTCGATTGAATTTGAGTCTGCTGAAGTGCTGCAGTTTAAAGGCCTCGGGTACGTCGATCTTCTCCTCGCCCGCAGACCTATCTCTCAGAAAATGCTCCGAGACGCCCAAGGTCTTGGTCCAGAAGGGATCAAGGTCCTTAAGCCTGAGGACATCATCGGGCTTAAGATTCAGGCCTACAAAAATAATCCCAAGCGTGAACTGCAGGATAAGACTGATATTCAATTTCTTATCGAAAATGACGATAAGCTTGATTGGGGACGTATAAAAGAATACGCCGATCTCTTTAACGAATGGGAGGTGATCCGTGAGCTTAAAGCCAAAACTCAGTCTTGATGATTACTTTTCATTTCTTAAAAGCTACTTCGAGATTTTCAAACCTAAAATCATCCGGACTCCCGTATCTGGAGATCACTTTAAACTCTAACGCTGAAGAGATTGCAGCGTCGCCCGCCAGGCACTCTGAGGCACGGCGATGTTGTGGCAGTCACGCATGTTGTAGACGCGACAGAATCCACTGCGGGCCTGTGCCACGGTGATACCCACTACGGTCCATACACCTTCTCTATTTTCAAGAATGGGGCCACCCGATGAACCTACTCCCGTAGGTAGGTCATGATAGATGAGACTATTTTCCAGATTCTTCACTCGACCTGGGAGCTGATTGAGAGACATTGAAAGCCCCTCGTTTTTTGAGAACTCGATATCAAAGCCTGGGAGGAAGTAGCGAGGAGTGTGCAGATGAGTGGGGTCAATAGGACCTGTCGCTAAGAAACCCAGGCGGCGACCAATCTTCTCTTTGAGTTTAACGATCATCCAGTCTTCCGACTGCAGAGGACGTGCTCCCACAAAAAATCCTTCCACCTCGACAATGCTGCCAAGACTCTCACCATAAAGGTACTGGGTATGAAAGCGCACTTCCCGTGCTCTGAGCCTTCTGCCTTCCCGCTCGATGCAATGAGCGGCGGTTAAGAGAAGATCCTCACCTACCAAGACGGCCGTGCAGACTTGCCCATCAAAAGCCTCGAGCATCCCAATCGCCGTGAAAGGGAAACTCGGATTTTTCACGATCGCCCGCGAGTCATGACCGATCACCATGGCGTGAAGGTTGAAGCTTAGGAGAAATAAAAAAAGCAGTTTTGGCATGGGGTGATTTTAGCCCAAGCCATCCTCTGAGAGAGGGGCTTGGGTAAAATCTATCTGTCTAAAAACTAGACATGAAGGAATCTTATTTGTTGCGACCAACGCAGTTAAGGTCTTCAAAAGACTGCTTGAGACGCTTGATAAACGACTCTTCAGATTTTCTGATCCAAACGCGGGGGTCGTAGTACTTTTTATTAGGGGCATCGGCACCCTCAGGGTTGCCAAGTTGACCCTGGAGGTAGTCTTTTTTGTCTGCATAAAAAGCCCGGATGCCATCCCAGTAGGCCCACTGCAGATCGGTGTCGAGGTTCATTTTCACTGCCCCGTACTCGATCGTCTCGCGGATCTCTTCGCGAGTTGAACCCGAGCCGCCGTGGAAGACGAAAGAGACCGCGTTGGGTTTAGAGCCCAGATTTTTTTGGATGAACTCTTGTGAGTTTTTAAGAATCTTCGGAGTCAGTTTGACGTTACCAGGTTTATACACTCCGTGGACGTTGCCAAAGCTGGCGGCGATGGTGAAGTTATCACCGACTTTGCGTAGGATCTCATAGGCAGCTGCGACTTCAGATGGTTGGGTGTAGAGCTTTGACGAATCAACACCCGTGTTATCCACCCCGTCTTCTTCTCCGCCTGTGACTCCGAGCTCGATCTCAATGCCCGTTTGAATGCGGTTCATACGCTTAAAATAATCAGCACATATGTGCAGGTTCTCTTCCAGAGGCTCTTCTGAAAGATCCAGCATGTGAGAGGAGAAAAGTGGTTTTTTAGTCGCCTCGAAATGCGCCTCTCCGGCATCCAGCATGTCATCGATCCAAGGCAGAAGCTTCTTCGCAGCATGATCGGTATGAATCACCACCGCTACACCGTAGTGCTCGGCGAGGAGCTGGATATGACGGGCCCCACTGATCGCACCCAGAGCGGCCGCTGTTTGACCTTGCAGCTTAAGGTTTTTTCCGGCCATGAACTGTCCGCCGCCATTAGAAAACTGGATGATCACAGGTGAGTTCATGTCGCGAGCGCTCTCGAGCACGCCATTGATCGTCGAGGAGCTCGTCACATTAACCGCCGGCAAAGCGTACTTGTTTAGCTTGCAGTCAGCGTAAAGATCTAAGAGCGCTTGGCCATAAATCAGGCCCGGTTTAAATTTCATAAATTCTCCTCGTATTTTTGACGAATGCCCTCACATTGTATGAGAATTTTCACTCTCTGAGCAAAAGGAAAAATTGTGATTTTGAGATCTGAGCTGCTGGCCTATTATCATAAACTTCTGACTCCTGAGCTCTTTGAGGACTACGCCCCTCATGGACTGCAGATTGAAGGGTGTGAGCGCGTTAAAAAAATTGCCTTTGCTGTCTCCGCCACCCATGAATCCATTGATCAAGCGATTGCCTGGGGAGCCCATGCTCTTGTGGTGCATCACGGAGTGCTGTGGAAATACCAAGCGGCCCGCCCTCTCACGGGTGCCTGGGGCGAGCGACTCAAAAAATGCATTAAAGCCGATCTCAATTTGATCGCTTATCATCTGCCGCTGGATGCGCACCTAGAGGTTGGAAACGCGGCTGCCCTGGCCCGTGAGCTGAACTTGGTGGAGATTGAGCCTTTCGGGAAGTATAAAAGACAATTTTCTGGGGTTAAGGCAAAGCTTCCCCAAGCCATGAAAGCCAGTGAATTGGCCAAAGTCTTGGAAGGCACTCTTCATCACCAAATCCTGACCGCCGTCAGTGACTCGCAGAAATTAATCAGTACCATCGGCATCATCACCGGTGGCGCCAATAATGATTGGGTCCAGGCCCATGAGTTAGGCCTAGACGCTTATCTCACCGGTGAGATCAGTGAGTACAACTGGCATGATGCGCGAGAAGCCGGTATCGCTTACTTTGCCGGAGGCCACCA
>JAJTIF010000107.1 GCA_021299675.1 Pseudomonadota bacterium
ACTAGAAATCCCAATATAGCAAATATACCGGTCAACAACTTATCGTCCATATGGGAATTCCTCTGCAGTACTACGTGTTCCCGTCTCCAAGAACTATTCCTTCGCCACCACGGTGTCATAAAGCCCGATCAGCGTCAGCCCGGGATGGCTGTCGATGCCGGTGTAGCTGAGTGAGGCGTTCTCATACTGTCGGAAGGCGATTACCGCTTGGTTCATCCGTTCAGTGTTGAAGACACGTAGGTCCACCAGCATACGGAAATCGCCCACGGTCAAGCCTGTGACGGTCTGGAATAGTTCTGGCTCTATCTGAGTGATGACTTCTTGGAGCTTGTTTTCACGGAAATCGGTTAGATACATAAAGACGGGTATTCTTGTAGCAAACTTGATCAGCTTCTCCTGCACCTTCTTCCGGAGCGACTTGTACTCCTTCTCCTCGTCGGTCAGCTCGCGCTTTTCCTTTTCCGACAGCTCGCCTTCACGCGCCTTTTTCTTCAGGTCCTTCACCGCCTCAGACTTCGCGATGATGGTCTCGATGATGTTGTCGCCCAAATTCCGCCAGCCCTCGATCCGCTCAACGGCCGCCATGGCTTCTTTGCTTTCGAGGATCCGACTCAGGGTGTCATTGTCCACATTAACCAGCAGGGCTGACTCCCACTTGCGGGCCAGAAGTGTGCCCGTAGTCCCGGCCATGGCGTAGTCGAGTATCTCGCCCGCATCGACTGGCTGCATAAACGCCCCGTTGTAGGCCAGCACAGGCAGGAAGCTGATCAGGTCCGCGACTGCCTGTTCCTGGCTTGGCGCTTCCGGTGAGAGGCCGATGCCATAAGATGACAGCTGCCGAAGCGCCCGCGTCGGAGCGAAGTCGAACACAAAGCAAACTGGCTTGACGACCTGTTCGCGGTTGGGGTCGTCGCCCTCTGGGTTCCTGATCGACCAAGGCGACTGCACCCGGAACGCCGCCTGAAAATAGGTCTCCGGCGACTTCAGGTTTCGCAACATCAGGATTGATGACCACTGGGGGATTGTGACGCCGGTCGTCAGCTTTCCGCAGGAAAGGGTGATGGTCTTGGTCTTGAAGCCCTCACCGATGGCCGAACGCACCGGTGGGACGGCGCTCAGCCCGATACCCGCGTTTGCACCCGCCACCATGACGACACGGTAGTCATGCCAGAAGACGTTCTGGGGCTCCGCCAGAAGGTTCCGCATTGCTTCACAGGCAGCTACGTTCGGCAGGAACCAGAACGCGTGGTTCAGCCAGGGCAAAAGCTGGCTGTCAGCGTACGGCCACGGCGGCCGAGCTCCCGATTTCAGCGCATCACCGGGCGCATGCTCTCCGCGAATAACCTGGAGCCATTTCTGAACGTCGTCTTTGTGGGTAAATGTCGCGTCGGCGCCTGTGCCCGTGCCGGCGAAAAAAGTGTTCAGGTCAAATTCGTCGAACTCGCCCCCACCGGCGATTGCCAAGAGTTCTGCGGGCATTTGGTAGGTCAGAAGCCGCATCTCTGGCAGGGCGGCGTAAGGGTTACGCTCGCCGGGGTGCGCCTTGACGAACTCGGCCTTGGCGCGTTGCTCGTCGGTATAGGTCCAATTGAAGATCTGGTCTTCAATGAACTCGCCGGTCGCAAGCGCCTTAAACGGCGTGCCCGAAAGATAGAGATAGGCGCGACTGGTGATGGGCAGAAAGTCGGCCTCGACCTCCAGCGGTTGCTGCAGGTCCGCAATCCGCTCGGCTAGCGCCTCAGCAGCAACTTTAGTTTCCTCCGCCTTCTTTAAGAGTGTCTCTTGTCGTGTGATGGCCTCTTCGTCTCCCTCGAACAGCTCCTTCGCCGTTTCGCGCCAGGCTCCGAAATGATATTCATCAAAGATCACCAAGTCCCAAGGGGGCGTGTGGAGCCACTCGTCCTTGGGCTTGATTGCGCCGGTCCCGGCCTCTCGCCCCAGAAGGTCCTGGAAGCTCCCGAAATAGACCAGCGGCCGGTCCTTGTCGGCATCTCGTGGATCGCGGCCAGAGGCGCGAGACAGATACTGCCACCCCTCGAAATCGACGTGCCCTTCCAGATCGGCCTGCCAGGCGTCCTCTACGGCTGGCTTGAAGGTGACGACCAGCACCCGTTTGGCCTCCAGCTTGCGGGCTAGTTGATAGGCGGTGAAGGTCTTTCCGAACCGCATCTTGGCGTTCCAGAGTAAACGCGTAACGGCGGCCTCATCTTCGGCCCAGCGGGACTGGAAATAGGCATAGGTGGCATCCACCGCCGTCTGCTGCTCAGCACGCGGGGGAAAGCTTTGGTCACGAGCCCCGCTTACGATCTGTCCCGTGCGCAATTGGTGCAGGGACGCATGTACGTCGGCGACGGTGCAGCGCATCCACTCCAGCTGGACCCGTTCATGCCCCTTGGCCTTCAGGGCATCGCGCAAGGCATGGTCGGAGATGATCGAGCCATCGTCGCGGGTGGCCGGTTCGTCCAGTTCGATGCGGGGCGTGATACCTGCGGTCTTCGTCTGTTCGGCGACCCGCTGCTTCACGTCGCGCGTGGTTTGGCCGATCTTGAGCAGGCCGGCGTGTGACGGCATGTCGATCGTATACGCATACAGGCGCGGATTGACCTCTGGCCTGGGGGGCAGGATATCTTCGGTGGAACGGCTCAAGCCGACGGCTCCATGGGGCGGATCATGCTCTCAATGTAGGCCTGTTCGTCAGCTGTAATGCCGTACTTCTCGTAGAGCGCGGCGTCGGTCCAGACCCGATCCCAATTCTGCAACGGAACCCAAGTGTAGGTTGAATGCGTCGCGTGTTGAGTGATTTTCCGCAAGGATACTAAAAACCTGAAGAACCGTGTGTTGTAGTACGACTGGATGCTTTCGGCTTCTGATCTACTTCGGGCAGAAAAGAACAAATACGATTGAGTGCAAACGGATGGCGATGGGGCAATCAATGATTTACCAACAATCGGATGAGGTACGATGTCGCCACCATTGTAAGCTGCAGGAACAAGTACCTTCCAAGTGTCAATTAAATGGACGCTCTTTTTAATTTTTGATCTTTTTATATATCCAATATGACGCTTCATTGTTCGAATATAGTAAAGTGGAACATCATCTAAATTCTGTTGTTTCGAGAAATCCGCGAAATTAGACGTCCAGCCAAATTCTTTGTCTCGGGCCAAAATCGTGTTGACTGACTCCTCACCGAAATCGCGAACCTTTTTCAAAATCAAAACAGACTGAGCATCTCGGACTAGAACGTCGTGCTCACCTAGATCCCGACGGTCTGGTCCAAATGTTTGATCACCTCGAACCGTAGTTAGCTCGCATGGTCCGTTATGTTGATAATCCCAAAGAAAAAAGCAGACACCCGCCTTTATCTCGACACCAGGGAAAACATCGTTGGCGATAGGAAAGTCGACGAGAACCTTTAGTCTCTTGTCGCTGAGCATTGACTTCCTAAAATCACTTAGACCTAGACCCGACGCCATCCACCGTGATGGTATCACCATAGAAAGGAGACGAGGCTGAAGGGTCTTTGCTTGCTCTATGAAGTGCTGGTAAATCGGAATATCACGGGTGCCCCCATCACTGGCGAGTTGGTACGGCGGATTGCCGATGATCACGTCGAACTGCATTTCGGCTCCAAACATTTCCGCCAAACGAGCCTGTGGGTCGTCGGTGTGGATGAAGGGGTAGGCATAGGACTCACGATGATCGCCCCGGTCCAATGAGGTCTTTGCTGCCCCGCAAAACCTACATTTACCCCCCTGCCAATCGTGCTCCATTCGCTCGAACCAGACGTTTCCGTCCTCGCTGTCGAATCCCCGCGCCACCGAATGCAGGCCATTCGCCCATTTTGAGCAATACAGACTCCGTCGGGCCAGAAGCGCTGTCAGGCTGGACGTTCCGATACCGAAGAGTTGGCGGGTCATGATGTGATCAACGCGGGCCCGCAGGTCCGGGATCTCATCCGCTAGCCCGGCGATCAATCGCTTCGCGATCTCTCGAAGAAACACTCCCGACTTAGTGCAGGGGTCTAGGTAGGTGACCGAACTATCGGCCCAAAGGTCCGCGCCGTCGTTAGCTGATGCCCACCCCTCCGCTAGCCTATCCAGCATCCGCGCAGCGAACTCGGGCGGGGTGAAGACTTCGTCGTTCGACAGATTGGCGATACAGCTCAGGACGTCGGGGTTGCGCCTCAACAGAGAGAACGGCGTGGCACCACTCATGCGGCGGCCCCCTCTTGTGGTTGATCCAGCCTGGCGAGATCGCGGACCGTCATCGGAGGCCAGGTCTTCACTGGCTGGAAGACTTCATGCTTGCCGAGGTGCTGGAACAGCATGCCCTCTTCCCGAAGCCCGGCGGACTGGGTCATTCGGTCAAGGCGGAAGTCACGCCGCTGGAACTTGCCGTTGCCGATATGGCCCCACTCCACGAAGGTGATCGGCCCCCCGTCTGCCTCCAGCATCGACAGGGCATCGCCGTGGATCAGGTTCAGAGACAGGATGTTCGAGGCCGCGCGCCAGACCTCATCCTCAGGCGTAACCGACATACAGTCGCTGAACAGCGCCAGCATGTTGGCGCGGCACTCGGCGATATTGTCGGCCAGGAGCTCAATGCCGTAGCAGGACGCCACAGCCACGAGGCCGTAGATTCGCTTTTCGAACGCCGAACGGCCGTACTTCAGTTCGACCGTGTCGAGCTTTCGCGCAAGGATGCGGACCAGGAAATTGCCGCTTCCGCAGGCCGGCTCGAGGAAACGCGAGTCGATCCGCTCACTTTCGCCCTTCACCAGATCGAGCATGCGCTCGACCAGCCACGCGGGGGTGAACACCTCTCCGTGGTCGGCGACACGTTGCTTCGACTTGATCAGACTCATTGAGCACGCACCACGATCGATATGCCTTCAGTAGCTAGCTAATGCTCCTTGGAGTGTTGGCTGACTCTTCCATCAAAATCCAACGTATAGAAGCGGCTCACCACTACGGCAGGCGCCCTAGGCGAATTCCCCCGGCACCTCTCAACGGATGGGTTGATGGTATCTTGTCCGGGCGCGTGCAGCGGTGGTCAAGAGAGGCAATGAGACGCCGTTCCCAGACGTCCGGAAATGACGTTGATGGTTCGAGGCTTCAGTTTAAAAGTCAGCCATGTCCAAACCCCGCGCCATCAACATCTTCCTGAACGACGGCGACCCTGAGGGCCTGCGCAGCGCGCAGATTTCCCTCTCGACCATCCTGGCCATCGGGTTCCGGAAGCTCCAGCTCAAGGCGGCGCGGGCGGCGTTTCCGGAGCTGGATCGCCCGGGGGTCTACATCCTGCTTGGCGTCGATGAGGCC
>JAJTIF010000127.1 GCA_021299675.1 Pseudomonadota bacterium
AATTGGGGCCCGTCAAACCACTGCTTTCGCTCGCGCCAAGCTTGACCTCGCGAAAGAGGAATTTGATAAGTGGACTGACTTATACGTCGCGCTTCCTCTGCAGGCGACTGCGCACCACTATGGTTCACGCATTGCCTTCGATAAGAATGATCATGTCTTCGTGACTGTGGGAGAGCGTGGTCAGGCGGAACTGGCGCAAGACCTTAAAGCACACATGGGGAAAATCATCCGTCTCAAAACCGATGGCACCATTCCCTTAGATAATCCTTTCGTGGGCCGCATGGACGCCAAGCCCGAGATCTGGACCTACGGGCACCGTAACCCCCAGGGGATCTTCTTCGACACCGCCACGGATGTTTTGTATTCGATCGAGCACGGCCCCCAAGGCGGCGACGAAATTAATCTCATTGAGAAAGGTAAAAACTACGGCTGGCCGGTGATCACCTATGGCGAGCAGTACGGGGGAGGACCTATTGGTGGAGGAGAAACGGCCAGAGCTGGCATGGAGCAGCCTTTGAAATATTTTGTCCCCTCGATTGCTCCCAGTAGCTTTTTTATCTACCGCTCCTCGAAACTTAAACTCTTTAAAGACCGCTTCGTCTCTAGTGCCCTGGCACTTCAGCACCTGAACGTGATCGACGTGAAAGATTGCAAGAGCGCTTGTGAAGATCGTCTATTGGCATCGCTGGATGAGCGGATCCGCAGTGCGAATGTGTCGCCGGATGGACTAGTTTACGTCTCCTCCGACAATGGCCGCATCTATCGCATCAAAAATCAGGGAGCAAAATAATGAAGTGGCTCATTCTTATCTTGGCTTTTTCTTGCTCACAGACCTCTATACTCACCTCCAAGCGTATGCCCGCCGAGGCTGAGGGATACACGGCTTGCCATGAAATTGATGAAGAGGTGTTGGTAGAAAAAGTGGATCTGCGCAATCTGCCGCGCACTTTCGAAAACGTGAAGGAGCATGTGTTTAAAAATAACTGCATCGCTTGTCACTTCGGGCCCAATTCCTACAAGCCGCGCTTGGATGACTACGACTCAACTCTGGCCTATGTGAACCGCGAGAACCCGGAAGCGAGTCGTCTGCTGCAAACCGTGAGTGAAGGCCGCATGCCTCCGAGCTACCGTCTGCAAAGCCGCAACCCGGAGGCGTTTCGCTTCTTGCGTGAGTGGGTGCAAGAGGGTGCAGCTCCCTAAGATGGTGAGGTTAAAAGTGACTAGAAAGGGCGACGGTTGCGACGCTCGAGGTTGCGAGCTTTCTTCATGAGCTGCACTTCTTTGTACTGCACGTCTTTTTCAAGCTTCTTCGCTTCAAGCGCCTTACTGACAAAGGTAGGCTTTGTCGAAGTAGCATAATTTGCCTTGAGTAAGCGGCCGTCGACTTGAAGTCCGTTGAGGCCTTCGATGGCTTTTTTAGCTTCTGCTACAGAACTCATCTCTATGAAAGCCATGCCTCGGGACTGACCTGTGGTGGGCTCCATGATGATGTGAATGTGCTTGACCTTGCCGTAGCCTGCCATGAGGCGGATAAGGCCGTTGCGGTCACGCTTATAACTAAGGTTCGAGAGATAAACTGTAGGATTCATAACTGGCTTATTCCCAAAAGCGTGGGGCTTAGTCAACAGCGCTTAAGCCTCCTATAAACTTTTCTGGCTGTGAGCTGGGTTTTTTAAGTTTTTAGGGACTTATGACGAAAAGCTGGATGTGATTATTCTACTTTTAGTGACCTATCTCGTTGCCCAGGCCCAGATCTCAGACTGTAATGTCCGGGTGGATCTTCCGTTCATCTTTCGTGAGCACACCCCGCGCTTTCGAGGGCATGGCTTTCAGGTCAATGGGTTTGGAAGTGAAAAAATAATTGTCCGTGGAATCTTAGCCGCAGGACATATTCGTCTCGAAACACTTGTCGTCTCGCGGATCGTGCGAGGCGAGCCGGTTGAAGTGGGACGAGTGAACGCACAGTTACTCCAAGGGCTGCCTAGTCAGATGATCGCCCGCTCTATCCCGCTCATTCAGTCGGCCTGTGCTCAATCTAGTCTCGACAGTGCGCGCGAGCTTTGTCCGATCGAACTCTCAGATATCAAAGAAGAAAAAGAATTTCGTCGAGAAGCCCCACGCTGTGACATTCTTCGTTTCGCTCAACAAGTGTCAGGTGAGTGTGAAGCCGAAGGCTTCAGGTTTTGCTTCACGGAGATGCGAGAATACGATGAAGATCTTACTCGACCTTATACTTTTGAAGGTACAAACTGTCGGGTGGTTATCAAGGGAACAAAGAGATTCAGCTTCGAGGAGCACCGACAGATGCTCTGTGAGGGACTGAGCAGCTGCTATTATGAAATCCTCTCGACCCCCTCTCTGAATACAACCTATCGCCGCGAACGTCTAGAAAGGGATCTACGTTTAAATGAATGCTCGCCTCAGATCAATCTCAATCAGAGTGAGCGTTCGAGTATGAGCGACACTCCTGCGAGTGCGGCTCCAAGGGACCGTTCCACAGTTAGACCTCAGTGAGCTTATTGAGTCACCTCTAAAAAACCAACTCCTGAGAAAGTACAGTTCAATCAAGTGGTAGTAGTTTCTTTCAGACTACAAAGTTGTGAAGTAAAGTAGGAGGTAGTGGACGGCGATCCCTAAGTAGGTGCCAACCGCGTAGCCCACCAAACCGCAGGTCACACCTGATACGAGCACCTCTTTGTTTTTTAGCACTGTCACGAACGGGCCAATGAAGGCAGGACCGTAGATCCCGGCGATGGAGGTGATGAGGGCTGTATCGCGGTCAATTTTAAAGACCACACAGAGGATCAGATGCAGCAGCATGGAGCCCACCAAAGTGAGGGTGAGGTAGGTGAGATACACGCCACTGGTGTTAAGCATGTCCTCGATCCGCGCGAGACTGCCCACCGATACACAGAAGATCAAGAGAGCGTACTGACCCATGTGGTAGCTGGCCTTGAGTTTTTGTAAGCGTGGCTGAAAGGAAGCTACCAGGGAAAGTGCCGTGAGAGTGAGGATGATGAAGATGACATTCAGCTCACCTAAAAAAATCTTTGAGCCTAAGACAGCACAACCCATCACTAGGATAGTCACACCCAAAGCCAGCAACATTTCTTTTAGTTTTTCGGACCTACTTTCTTGTTGATAGTGCTGCTCTGACTTCGCCTCATCGATTTCGAGCGCCAGGTTGGCGGCAAATGGCCTGAGGAATAATCCATAAAACTTCGGACCAAAACTCATGAGAATAAAGAGCATGAGCCCGCCCACGATCAAATCCGAAGCATTCAGGAGAATGAAGACTTTCTCGTCCACGGCCAGCGCCTTCCCGATCGCTACGAGATTCGGCGTGCCACCGGTGAAGACCCCCACGAGCATCCCGGAGATCTTAGAGGCTTCGGGGACCTGGCGGTGGAAGTAGAAAAAACATAAGGCTGAGACGGAGACCACAGAAACAATCACAAGCATGAAGGAGACAACGGTTGAGCGGGCCAGTCGCACCCACGCCCTGAGATCGGTGGTGAAAAGCAGCAGGGGAATGGCAAAAAGCACACTGGCTTCAGAGAGCGTGGTGGCAGCGGAGGACAGGGCGGGAGAGGAGAGTGTATTGCCGAGAGTGATACCCACAAAGTAGCTCACCACCACAGCGCCGACTAATTTAATCCATTTAATTTTATTCTCGGCCACAAGGATGAGGGCCGGCAGTAGAATCAGGATTAATAGATATATAATATTCACTCAGGCCCTTGGTTAACATAAGGCAAGGAAAGCCAGGTTGCCGCATGATAGTTTAGCATCATGATAGAATTGAAAATGGCAAAATTCAAATAAGGATTAGTATGAAAGCCGAGATCACCGCAATTCCTAAAACATCCATGGAGCACGAGGCTGTTTTGGAAAAACTTGTGAGCTTTAAAAGCCTTGACCCTGACTGGCAGGAAGGGCGCACCTGGGGTCTCGTCTACTACGCCAATCAGGCCCATTCAAAACTCCTCAAAGACGCCTACGGACTTTTTATGTCTGAAAATGGCCTCAATCCCATGGCCTTCAAGAGTCTGAAGAAAATGGAGAGTGAGATCATTCGCATGACGGTGAACCTTCATCACGGCAATGAGGAGACGGTGGGCGTGATGACCTCCGGTGGAACGGAGAGCATCATGATGGCGATCAAGACCTATCGCGATCGTGCTCGGGAGTTGAGACCCTGGATCAAAAAACCTGAAGTCATTGTGCCGGAGTCGGTGCACGTCGCTTTTGATAAAGCTGGAAAATATTTTGACGTTAAAATTGTCCACGCTCCTCTGCGAGATGACTTTCGAGTGGATGTGAAAGCCGTGAGAAAGCTCATCAATCGTAACACCATTTTACTTGTGGGATCTGCTCCGCAGTATCCGCAAGGGGTGATCGATCCGCTGGATGAACTTTCTGATTTGGCACTAAAAAAGAAGCTCCCTATGCACGTAGACGCCTGCGTGGGAGGCTTTATGCTTCCCTGGATTGAAAAGCTTGGTCACAAGCTTCCTCTCTGGGATTACCGTCTTGCGGGTGTGACTTCTATCTCGGCAGATCTGCACAAGTACGGCTACGCTGCAAAGGGAGCGAGCACTATCACTTATCGCAGCATGGACTACATGAAGCATCAGTTTTTTGTGTTCGAAAACTGGCCGGGTGGAATCTTTGCTTCACCCAGTATGCCGGGAACCAGACCCGGAGGGGCGATCGCTGCGGCTTGGGCAGCCCTGATGTCGCTAGGTGAAGAAGGTTATTTAAAGTACACACAGGAAGCCTACGAGAGCGCCCAAAAGATGATCAAAGGGATCAATCAGATCCCCGGTCTTAAAGTCTCCGGCGTGCCTGATAGTTTAATCTTTGCTTACGAGTCCACTGATCCAGCTGTGAACGTGTTTGCTCTGGCCGATCAGATGGAAAAGCGTGGCTGGTACATTAACCGCCAGCAGCGGCCAGAGTCGCTGCACGCGATGGTCACAATGGCGCACACGAAAATGGTCACGAAGTATCTCAGTGATCTCAAAGAATGCGTCGCCTATGTGAAAGCTCATCCTGAGGCCAACAGCTCGGGTAACGCAGCCATGTATGGCATGATGGCAAAAATTCCCTTCCGCTCGATGATTAAAAAATCAGTGCACTCCATGATGCAGCAGATGTACTCCGCCTCAGGGGAGATGCCCCAGGCCCAGTCTGATGAGCCACAAAACCTCAAGGAGTTTGCCGAGAAGCTGGGTTACTCTCTGCTCGAGGTCAAGCGTGAGTGGGATGTGATGAAAGAGAAAATCAAAAAGAGTTGGCGCGGGTAGGCTTAGCTGCCAGCATCCGTCTTTTCTTCTTTAATCTTGTCGACAATGGGTCTTGTGAGTGCGCCGTAGGGTGAGCGCGTGAGGAAGACACGATTAAAGCTGATGAATCTTGGGATCGAGCCCTTGAAGCTGATGTGGGAGTGAGAAACACCACACTCGCGCGCAGAAAGGTCGAGATCATAAAGAGTGAGAGATAAGCATCCCAATGGGCGGGCATGAGTTTCATCATCAGTGCCCCGCTCAGAGATCCAATCACCATGCCTGTAATGTTGAAGAAGGTGATGTAGCTCATCACACTAGTGCGCTCGTGGTCTTCGATCTTCTGATAGAAGAGCAGAATGGTGGAGAGCTCAAAGCCCGCCCAGTAGCAGCCAGAGAGCAGCTCAATAAAGAGAATCCAGTAGTAGCTCTGAGAGATGTTCCACAAGAGTGGTGTCGTCGCAATACCGAACGCCGATAGAACCAAAAGATTGTTGATGTGGCGAGACTTCGCTTTCTTCTGGAGAAAGCGGAACATGAAGACACGGCCAAAGAAACTGGTGGCGATCACCCCCATATAGCCCAGGTAGCTCAGCTTCAGTTGCGAGAGCATGTAGGGATTAAAGTAGGGCGAGGACGAGTGCACAGCGATGTAGAAGAAAAAGAGGAACTTGATGAGTTTACCTTGATCCGTGTGGCGGATGCGCTTCAAGAAATCCCACATCGGCAGTCTTACCTCTACGCCCTGGGGGATCTGGTAGTCGATGTGATGCTTCTTGATGTCTCGGTAAGAGAGAAGTCTCAAGAGAAAGCCCAAGATAAAAATAACCGTGAAGACCTGCAACTCAACGTTCTGTTCGCGGGCCCAGTTCAAGGCCACGCCTCCGATGATGAGACCGAGAAAGACGGAGATCTGGCCGTACTGGTTACGCATGGAAAAAAATTTCAAACGAAAACGCACCGGGATGGTGTGACCCATGAGTCGATTCCAAGGAGGATTGACAGAAAGAAGACAAGCCCAATAGAGGCCTAGCATACCGATGGCCAGGATGGCAGAGTTATACTTGAACCATCCCATCAGCATCAGGGGAACAAGGCTCAGGGATTGAAGTCCCAAGAAAAAAAGCACCCGCCGCTTGAGGGTCCAGCGCAGGAAAAATGATCTGATGCTTAAGAGTTGAAAGCACACACCGATGAAGGCGGCGAGTACGCCCGAGAAACCGGCCACGACTTCAGAGATGCCGAGGGCCAGCAAGAAAGCGCAGAAATAGTTCTCTGCCATTCCAATATTAAGATTGGTGTAAACAGCGTCTCGAAAAGATGCCTGAATATGGGTTTTGGTGACGAGAAGTTTGCTCTTAATACTCACAAGGCTGATTATGACATTTTTATAGAATTCTGCTTTAAGAATAATTTCCGACTGTTTTGCTTTTATTTGTTCAGGCGAAAGAGGGTTTGGGAAGCCGGGGCAGAAGTTTCAGGACTTGCGTCCACGAAGGTGAACAAGCTGTTTTTTAGCATCAGTTGAAAGCGAGGACCCTCGATTTTCAGGTCTACATCAAAGTAGTCTCCGGGATAGCTTTCAATTAAAAAATCTTCATGAAACTCTCTTTGCACCCCAATGGTGGGAGCCCCAAATTTATCAAAGAGTTTTTTGTTGTAGAAGGGATAGGGGAGTTGAGTGTCAAAAACTTTATAAATCCCCCCGCTGGCGAGGATGAAGGGATACATTTTTTCCACCTCCGGATGAGGAAAGAAAAGGTAATTGCCCCAGCTGCGTTTCAAAAAATAAGCTGTGTACTCGTTCTCACTGGGAATGTAGTAGAGGCCCAGTTGGTTCCAGGCCGGATCAAAACTCATTGGCCCTTCCAGTTCACACTATAGAGATCTGACCTGCGGTCTTTGAGGTTTCTGACGGTGCCGCTCTGGCGTGCTTGATCCAGTGCTGTCAGGGACAGGTCAGCGATCGCAACCATTTCAATGTTGGTTTCCGTGTCGGCCGCCACTCCATCCCGGGCGAAGGGGAAATCACATGGTGTCAGGACACAGCTCTGAGCGTAGTTGATGTCCATGTTGTGCACTTGCGGGAGGTTTCCAATATTGCCAGAGAGAACAAAGTAGCACTGGTTTTCGATGGTTCGCGCCTGGCAGCAGTGGCGCACTCGTAGATGTCCGTGGCGCGTGTCTGTGGAGTAGGGGACAAAAATAATTTTGGCGCCCTGATCGATCTGGTGACGAGTGAGTTCCGGAAATTCTGAGTCATAACAAACCTGCACTCCGATCACTCCGCAGTCGGTTTGAATCACCGGAAGCGTGTCTCCGCCCACCACGCCCCACACCTCTACTTCCGAGGGAGTCGGGTGAATCTTGGCCTGCTGGTGGACGGAGCCATCTCTTAGACAAATAAAGGCGATGTTTTGCATCTTACCCTGGGCGTTGGGTATGAGGTGCGTGCCGGCGATGATATTGAGGTGGAATTTTTTGGCACCCTCTTGCATCAAATCCAGGTAGGCTTGCGTGTAGTCGCTCAGACGGCTAAGGCTTTGGGCGGGGGAGAGCCGCTGACCGTCGATTGAGAGCAAGGGCATGGTGACAAATTCCGGAAAGAGAATAAAGTCACACTGGTAGTCGGCTGCTGCCTGGAGGAAGTACTCGATCTTCTGCTTAAACTCGTCAAACGAGTGAAACTTTTTTTGATCGAAATTGATGGCACAGACTCGCACACTCTCTTTCATCGCCATGGGAGCTCCTTCTATGCGTCTATACTAATCTGGAAATTCTTTGCTGACACCCATCGAATGACATTTGTTTTCTGCGTCATGAAGCAGATGTAGAGGGAGAGTTTAAGAAAAATCTCTATTCATATTTGACTTGGTTCACTATGCTTTCTACAACGCAACAATGAGTAATCGAACGAGCACTTCTGCTCCGCCAATCTGTATTTTCTGTGACAGGTGAAAAATGATCTTACTTCTGACTTTATTCTCAAACCTCCTCTCTGCTTCCGTGCCCGATGGACTGAAGCTTTTGCACACCCAGGCCCAAGGCCAGTCGGAGCTTTTAGAAGCGGCTCAGTCCCGCGAAGAGCAAGCGCGCGAGCGAAAAGATCGGGCGCGAGGCACTCTCTTCCCCCAGCTCACAGGGCGCTACACCTTCACTGAGATCGATCCACTACCGGGCGAACCCTCACCCTTTAGACGACGTAACCAGTATACGGTGCTAGTGAACCTCAACCAGCCCATCTACCGGGGCGATGCCATCTCTGCCTTCAGTTTTGCCCGTATGGATATCGACCTGCAAAAGAGGCTGAAAGAGCAGCAGGGACTATCTCTATGGATGGATGTGGGTGATGCCTACTACAATCTGTGGCGGGCCAAGATTGATTTGGAAAACATTCGTCAGCTACGACGATTTTCAGAAGAGAGAGTCGGGGAACTCAAAGAAAGAGTGCGCGTCGGTCGCTCCCGTAAAGGTGAACTTCTCCAGGCGCAGGCCCAGCTTGCCACAGTAGAAGCCGATCTCTCGCAGGCAGAAAACAACGTGAAGGCCAATGAAGAGCGCATCGAGTTCTTGGCCGGCGCCAAGATGGACCCGCAGTTTGGCCCC
>JAJTIF010000251.1 GCA_021299675.1 Pseudomonadota bacterium
CAAAAATCCCAAGCAGCTGTGGCGGGTGGCTTCACCCAGTGGGCTTTATCTGTTTAAAATCAACTACTAGAAAAAAAGATGAAGCATTTTAGTCGACTTGTTGTTTATTTTTTCACCCAAGGAGCAAGCACAAAACTCGGAAATTTTTATTACGTTCTATTGACTCATTTTTGAGATCAAAAAGACGAAAAGCTACGAGTGATCACTCTCGCTGATAATCTTGGAAAATCAACTCTCAACCTCTGTCGCGATTTCGTGGCCCTGGTGGTGTTTATCTACCTGAGTATTCGATCCGTTTTAAAACTCAGATTCAGAAACCTTAAGCCAATCCTCTACACACTCACCTCGCAGATTTATTTTACCGGTGTCATGGCCATTCCGCTGATTTCCTTTATCGCATTGGCGACAGGGAGTGTGGTGGTGATCCAGTCCACCGCACAACTCTCGCTTTTGGGCTCTAAAGAAATCATGGGCAATATCCTCGTCATGACTATCATCCGAGAGCTCGGACCGATTCTCACCGCGATGGTGGTGATTGCCCGCTCGGGAACAGCGGTGGCGACAGAACTTGGGACTATGCAGACCAATCATGAAATTGAGGCTCTGCGGACCATGAGTATCGAGCCGCTAAGTTACGTTGTATTTCCCCGCATCTTAGGTGGGGTCATCAGCATCCTATGCCTAGCGTTTTATTTTAACTTTGTGGCCCTGATCGGCGGCTATGTGGTGGCCAATCAGCTCAACCCGGTCTCCATCTCTTTTTATACTGAAGTCTTGGCGCAGGCGATCAGCGCCGATGATTTTATGTTGAGTCTATTTAAAAATGCGACCAGTGGATTCATCATATTCTCCATCGCGAGTTTCGAGGGCCTGAAGGTCTCTGGAGCTCCCCATGAAGTGCCCATCGCGTCCACCAAGTCGGTCGTCCATGGCATCATGGCCGTGGTGGCCTTTAACCTGACTCTGTCCATCTACATCTACGCCAAGGCCCTGACATGAAGAGAGTTGATATTCAGAGCATTGAACTAGCAAACCTTGGATTCTCCTATGAAAGTGAGAGTGTGCTAGAAAACCTGAACTTCAAACCACAGCCGGGGGACATCTATTTTCTCCAGGGTCCTCGCGGCAGTGGAAAACGAACACTCCTGAAGCTTCTGCTGGGGATTCATCCTCCCACGCAAGGCGAGTATCTGATCAACGGTGAACTCATGAATCACCTATCTCATGATCAGTTCGATCGCTACCGACTTAACATTGGCTATGCCTTTGACGTCGGCGGATTGATCAATAACCACACGATCTATGAGAACTTCAAAATTCTCCTCGACTACCATGATTTCAAAGACGCCGAACACTTCGGCTACATCGTGAGTCTATTAGAAAAATTTAAAATTGATCACCTCAAGCACCTGAGACCCTCTTTCGTGTCTAATGGTGTGAGAAAAGCGGCGGCGATCCTGCGCGCCCTGGCGTTGAAGCCACAGGTGCTGATCCTTAACAATCCGACCCAAGGACTCAGTCCGGAGCATGTACCCATGCTCATCCAACTGATCGAAGAGTATCGAGAGAAGCACCAATTGAAATTTGTGATTATCGCCAGTGATGACTGGCGCCTATGTAACCAGCTGAACGGGAAGATTCACCTTCTCAAAGCTAATGCCACAGAGATGAGCGCATGAGATATAAATTTAATCCTTTTGAGCGAGCCGTCGGCTTCTTTCTCATCACGTCGGTCGTGGGCTCTCTCACCATTGGTGCAGGACTCGCGGTGAAGAAAAATTGGTTCGAAGAAAAGATCACCTTCCACACCTACGTCGTATCCGCCGATAACCTGCGCCAGGGCAGCAGTGTGCGCATGTCAGGTCTTAAGGTCGGAAAGATTGAAGAGATCGAACTGGATCAGACCCGCCAGATTCAGGTGAAGTTCACTATCCTCAAAAAATACCACTCGCAAATCACCCAAGGCACCAAGGTCCAGTTCACCAGGCCTTTTATCATCGGTGACAAGGTGCTGACTCTCGTGCAGGGACCTGCTCAAGCACAGACCTTGGTGGCAGGATCAGCCCTGCCTCTCTTTGAGCAGTATGATTTCATCGAAATGCTCTCCGGCAAGAGACTTGAAACCACCATGGCCAAAGTAGACAGCATCATCACTCACCTTGAATCTACCATGGCCAAGACCAATGCCATCGCCCACGCCGTCGGTGACGAAAAGAAACTCCGAGAGACTCTCGAAAGCCTTCATTCCGCCGTAGCGCTGGTAAGAAAGAATCTGCCGCAAACAACGGGCCAGATAGAAAACACCATCAGCAACTTACATGAAGTGTCGATCCTGCTTAAAGATCAAAGCCCCTCGGGTTCGAAGAAGCTCATGGAGCTCTTAGGGGAATCGGTCATCACATTGAAAGGGATTCAGAAAAATTACTTCCTGCGCGATCACGTGCAAGAGGTGCGTGAAGAAGAATCCAAGCGCATGCCCGCCAGCCTCCCTCCTCAATAGATTCTTTTGGCTTGACTCAAAAGATGACAGTGACCATTTTTTAGACCAAAACAATATGTAATTTCAATGACTTGGAACCATTTCAAACGGCATACATTTTGCTTTAAATCTAGTTATGAAAACCACTCACTTGACCACTCTTTTAC
>JAJTIF010000276.1 GCA_021299675.1 Pseudomonadota bacterium
CACGCCCTGCTGAAGCAGCTTAAAACCCCGAAGTCGAGTGTGCGCTTAGGTATCTCCGGGACTCCGGGAGTCGGAAAGTCCAGTTTCATTGAAGTCTTCGGCTTGAGTCTCATCGAAAAGAATCTGAGCGTCGCGGTGCTGGCCGTGGATCCGAGCTCTCAGGTGTCGGGCGGTAGTATCTTGGGGGATAAGACCCGAATGGACCTACTGGCGCGCGCCCCACAAGCCTTCATCCGTCCCTCACCCTCGGGGGGCGCTCTCGGAGGCGTTGCTCGGCGCACGCGGGAGTCGATTCAGCTTTGTGAAGCGTTTGGCTTTGATGTGGTGATGGTCGAGACAGTGGGGGTCGGGCAGAGTGAAACCACGGTGGCCCATCTGGTTGATTGCTTCATGATGCTGCTGCAGCCGGGAGCTGGTGATGATCTCCAGGGCATCAAGCGAGGCATCTTGGAGCTCGTGGACATGGTGGTGGTGACCAAGGCCGACGGGGATAATGTCCCTCTCGCGCACGCCGCGAAACACCACTACCAGAACGCGCTCCATATCCTGCGCTCGGATCTGTGGCACCCACCGGTGCTCAGTTGTAGCTCGCTGGAGAAGACAGGTTTTAGTGAGATCTGGAAAACCATTCAAGACTACAGCCAGACACAATCCAACCAGATTGCGCAGAAGCGCACAGAGCAGCTCAATTACTGGTTTGAGCAAGAGCTCCATCAGGAATTTCAGCAACGCATGCGACGAAGAGTCGGAGAGGATTTGATTACAAAACAGCAGAACTCCATCCAGCAACACAAACTCACGATCCATGAAGCAGTCGCAGAAATCATGGAAAAATTAAAACTATGAATTGGCTCAATTATCATCATCTTTTGTATTTCAAAGTGATCGCGGAGACGGGGTCTCTGGCGAAAGCCTCCGAGGTCCTGCGGGTTGGGCAGAGCTCGCTCTCCATGCAGCTCAAGCAGCTCGAAGAGCGCCTCGAGCGTCCCTTATTTGAACGCAAGCAGAAGCGCCTGGTGCTAACTGAAGCTGGTCAAATCGCCTTCAAGTACGCCCAGGATCTCTTCTCCATGGGCTCGGAGATGCTCAACACCCTCTCTGATAAGCAGGCCAATAATGTGACAGGCATTCAGATCGGGATCGAAGAAGGAGTTCCCCACTACGCCGCAACGGCCCTCTTGTCTCAGACCCTGGACATCAAGGGAGCCTCTCCCACGGTGACTCACAATAACACCCAGACCCTGATCGATGATCTACTTGAGCACCGCTTGGATCTCGTGTTGACGATGGAGCAGCCGAGTCCGCAGTCTAAGAAAGAGATCATCCTCCAGAAGCGAGTCGCTCACGCGCGCCTCTTCGTGGTTGGACATAAAAAATACCTACCACTGAAAAAAGATTTTCCGTCGAGCCTTGAGAATGTGCCTTGTTTGGTCTTTTCCCCACTCTCGAGGCCTCGCCATGAGATCGAGCGCTTTTACCATGAGAACAAACTGACTCTCAATGTCGCACTCGAAACCGATGAGCACATTCTCCTAAAGAATTTGGCGATAGAGGGGAAGGGGATCACTTTTCTCACTCAAGGTTCCAGCGAGTACTGGGTGAAGCAAAAAGACCTTCATATCATCGGAGAGCTGCCGATCTATTTAGAGCTCTGGCTGGTGGCGCTCAAGCGCAAGATGATGAATCCCGTGGCCCAAGAGCTGATGGATCGATTTTCCTTAGAAGCCTAGCTGTTCTGGCGCATCTTCCACAGCATCTGTGACAGGTAGGGCCTGCGTGTTTCTCCAGTCGCGACCATCAGGAGCTTGGTGATCTTGAGATTCTCTGGATCCGTGAAAAGCAAAATGAGAAGTTCCTGGATGTAATCCGTATCTAGCGTCACGTAGTTATCCGTGCCGATGCCCAGCCTCACGCCTTTCTTTTCCCACCAGGAAAAGGGATGGTCTTTGTAGTCAGGAAAACAGGTGGTCAGCTTGTTGTTTGACGAGGGAAGCGCAATCACGGAGACGTTCTTATTGATCATGCGATTAAGCACGTCGTGCTGGTAGTGCTCGACTTCCCGGGCGGTGTGAAACTTCACTTTAACGAAAAGTTTTTTCTCTTTGTCTTCGAGCCGCTGACCAGCGAGGAGTTTGTCCCGGATGGGGTCATGCTCGCGCCAGTCCATCTCCATGATCTCTTTATAATCGGAGCTTCCTTCTTTAATTCCCACGCCCTTTTCATTGTTTGCCACGAGTCTGAGATAGAGAGAATGAAAGTAGTAGTTTGGGTTAATCCCTAACGAGAGTCCGTGCTCCAGCGTGTCGATGTGCCAGATGTTTAGAGCGTTGTCCACAGCCTGGACTCCTCGGCGCAGCGTATGCCAGGTTTCTCCATGGTGAGAGCGTATGGAGAAGCCTTTGTAGTGAAGTTTGCGAAAGCCCTGCTGCATCTCTAGGAAGTGGCCTTTGCGATAGAGATCCCTCTCGTTGCCGACGGTATCCACCTCACACAGATGTCCGGCCAGTTCGGGGTGCTTCTCGAGCAGGTGAAGAATTTCGTCACACTGATGCAGGAAGTGATCTTTTTTTGAGCCAAATCTTTTCGAGTCAAAGAAATGAGACTCCTTACGGAAACAGGGACTCAGGATAAAACGAAAAGAGGGGACTTCTTTTTGGAAGTCTTTGAATCCCTGGTAGAGACCCATGACGACTTCTTCTTCTGAGACCTGCGGCAGACCGGGGATGGTTTCATCGTCTGAGGACGATGCTCTTGAGAGGGTAAATTTGAGACGGATGGTGCCGACGTTAAACTTTTTATTCAACTCTTGAGCCATGTGCTTAGCCGCCTGACGGTGCATGTCCTGGCTGGTGAGGATGAGTTTTGGCAGAATAAGAATTTTTAGATAGCGATCGAAGAATTCATCGTCTTTGAGGCGGATCAAGCGATCCACGTCCTCAACCGTTTTTATCTGACTGCTGCCTTCGCCCCAGATCTTATCAATCTTTTCCTTCACCAAGTGACCCAAGGAGCCAGCCATCAGCTGCATGAGATGCGGGTGAATGAAGTCAGCGCTGAGGGAGCCCGTGAGGTGGATATGTTCTTCAATGTAGGGAAGTGGGAAGCGCTTAAAAAACTGTGCCAGAGATCTTGCGACCGGGTGGTGCAAGAGAGTTTTGATGTCGACTTCGTTATCGCGGAACCCACTCAGTAGGCGCTTGAACTCGTGGATGGTCTTGATGATCAGGCCATTAGAATCGAGGCTTTCGTCGACCTCGCACAACTCGAGGGTGTCGACGAGCGAGATGCCGTTGGTTTCAGAGATGATCTTGATCAAGTAGTCAGTGAGTGTATCTTGAAAGCTTTGTGGCATAAAATTCTCTTAGATGGATTGTTGTGCGGCCCTGGGTGTAGAGAGAAGAAGCATCTTAAGCTTTTCGTGATCGAGGTTATCTTCTCCGCGCAAAAACTGCTTGAGCTGTGTGAGAGAATCGTGCCCCCAAAAGAGCTCTCCCTCGTGCACGAAACTGGGGACTCCGAAGACTCCCTGCCCAGTTGCGTCTGCAATGTTGGCCTTGACTTCTTTTTTAGCTTCGGCATTAAAACTTTTTTCGAAAATCTCCTGGCCCGCAAGCCCTGCCCGGTTGAGGGCAGCGACGAGTTCTTCTGGTTCCCCCATATCAATCCGCTCCACCCATCCGGCGTTCCAGAGGGCGGCGATGACTCTGGCTTGCTCTGCTCCGCTGGCGGCGAGGGTTGAGAGTCTCAGGGCATAGAGAGAGTTAAAGGGATGAGTCTTGGGTGTGGTAAAAGGGATCCCGTGCGTCTTAGAAAAACGCAGGCACTGCTTGAGGAGAAACTCACGCTTGGGCTGAACTTCACCTGGGCCCTTGATACCCCAGTGATTGAGCAGTGGTCCCAGGGGCGTGGGTTTGAAGATAATTTGTGTGGGAAGCCCAGAGAGTTCGCGCCACGCGAAGTAGGAAAAAGGACTTAAGTAATCAAAATAGAATAGTGTTGAATTCATGCGGGTAACTCTCTGGTTGCCAAGTTAGTTTGGCATTTTTGAGATGGAATGACGAGCAGAGAGGCAAGAGGGATTTAGGGATAAGTGCATGAAGTCTCTTGAGTTTAGAATTTTTTCACTTGAAATTGTCATCAAGGTCTATGATGGCTTTGCCAGTCCAAAATGATTCTGTGGATTTTTGATTCGTGTGGGACGTATGTTGCAGCTGGACGTAAGTGGTGAGCGAATCGTAAATCCAACCCGTGGGACGACGTCCTTCTGGGGTAATGCTATGATGTTGAGTAAATTCATTAAGTCTGCGATAGTTTCTTTTGCGCTTGTGGGCCTTGCCTCCTGTGGTGGTAACGGCGTGCAAATCGTCAAAGGGGTGAAGGTCGAAACTTCACTGAACGGTCAGGACGTGAATCTGCGGATTTCGTCGGACATTGATTTCGGAAATATCATTTTTCCAAGTCTTCAGATCCCGATCATGAAACCAAATACACAGCAACAAATTGGTTCTGTGTCTATGGTGCCAGTGCTAGGCTCAAAGACACAACTGGTGGTAGAGATCAATGCGACGGTCATGAGAGAGTTGAACGTCGGTCCGGCCCTTTTGCCTAACGGCACTCTCGCTCCATTGATTGGAACGAACACAGCTATCTCGATTGATCTTGGAAGCCGCGCCAAACTCTACGTGGCTGCCGCTGCAAATGCCTACGCTCTAGGTGTAGCGATCCCGATCTCCGGTCTTGATTCATTAGGTCAGTCGATGGGCGGGATTAACTTCTTCCCGATGTTTGCGATTAACGAAACCGTAGGCGCCGCCGGTCTCTTCACCAGCAAGCAAGCTGGTCAGAATGGTTTTGCTTTCTTCATCGACCTCACAAGCCAGATCCAGAACATCTTGCCAGCTCCAGCTGTTGCGATGTCTGATGTGAAGTCTACAGCTCGCGCCATGCTCTCGCTTGATGCTGCAAGCTCCATGAGAGAGATCGCTCTGAATTACGAAGAGCAGCGTCCAAGTGCACAGCAAGAAAACCAACTCAACCGTCTCTTGCTCAATATGCACAGAAGAAAAGCCCGTCTGTCTCGCTAGTCTTTCCCTCTGCTCAAACTTGTGGCCCCCACTTCTTGTGGGGGCTTTTTTTATCCTGTCCCAAGAGGAAAGCTTCGGTTTATACTAGAGGAGAAATGGATGAAACTCACACATGAAAGCCAGGAAACTTTTTGTCATTTACAATGACGACACTCATTTCTGGTACAGCTGTAACGTCATTGTAAATGCCGTGCAGGAAGCCTTTAGTTCTTGTTCTGAGGTCATTTGGTGTAAAGCCAGTCAGTGTCTAAGTCCTGCAGATCAAGAGGCGATTTGCTCCAGCAGCCAGACCAGCGATACCTTCGTTTACCTGGTATCTGACAACATGATCTACCAACGGATCGTTGAGGGTCTCGTGGGCCTGGGTTCTATCACATTTATCATCCCAGTCTACGGGAACATGACGGTGGAGTTCGCTCGCTGGCCGCTCTTAAGTGAGATACTGAAAGGAAATAAACTTATCCTCCTTGCGGCTTCCCACCGCCAGTGCCAGCAGCTTGCGCTCTTCGTGAAGGGGGCGACCATAAAAAAGATTCCTTACCCCATCTCCTCATTGCACTTCCAGGATCTTCCTGACAAACCCTCAGACCCTTTGATTCATCTGGTCTACGCAGGACGGCTGATGGTGCAAAAAAACGTTTTCGAGCTCATGCACGGATTCCTCGCGGCTCGAGAGCACAATCCCCAGCTGCGTCTGCACATCGCCGGTGAATTCCATGACCGAGGCTACCACCTCCATGGGATCGACATTGACTTCGAAGGTTTTAGAATCGAGTTCCAGCGTCTGGTGGACCTGTCTGAGGGCGCCATCCTTTACCATGGCTTCCTCAGCCAAGAGCAGATCCTGCACCTCAATGCGAGCAGTGATTACGTTGTGAGCATGAGCTGCTACCACGACGAAGACTTCGGCATCAGTGTGGCGCAGTCGTTGGCGCAGGGTCTTAGGCCAATCCTCTCCGACTGGGGTGGGCACCCGGAGTTCACTCAAATCATTGGGGGCAGTCTTGTCCCAGTGGTCGTCAAAGACGAATGCCTCCCCATGATCTCAAAGAAGCATCTCTTTCTCGCTCTCAACGGCCTCACGAAGCTTTCGCACAGGGAGCGACTCGAGAATCGGGCGAAGATTCAAGCGTACTTATCCATTGAAACGTTTCAAAAAAAATTTGATCGCCTGCTGTCGATTGAGGTCAAACCTTACCTCGGACAAACAGATTTTTATTTGAAGTATGCTGCTGTCTGCTGCTTCTGGTATCCCTTCTTTACGGGAACGCCGAAAGGGGAGATCAAGTATTTGGATGTA
>JAJTIF010000097.1 GCA_021299675.1 Pseudomonadota bacterium
CACGTTTCTCTGCTGAGTACTTTTTCGCTGGGATGAGAGGGCCTCTGCTCCAGCGCTCTTTCGTCGGCTCACAGAACACTGATTACCTCGTGGATAACCGTCTAGCTGTATCAGCCATGGTGTGGTCAGCGTGTGGCGCTCAGACGAACCTTCGGATTAACGCTTCGATGATGCTGTCAAATTCCGATCGTACTCGTGATGCGATTGCGACAGTGGACTCGGCAGATATTAGTTCTGGAATCCTCTACCAACTTCAGTACAGACGCTGTAACTAACCTCAAAGGTGCCAGCCTCTTATCCATACCCCGCCATCGTGCGGGGTTTTTTTTTGGCACCGTCGCAGTTTTAGTGACAGCTGGGCTTTTCTTGCGCCGGTTTCTCTTCCACAAACGTTTCGATTTTTGTACTTCTCCAGCCAATGGTCAGAACACCTAAGAGCATCAGCGAGATCGCATAGACTTTAGGCCGGTGTGTCCGAAGAGGAGTGAGAATCTTTTGGACCACCTTCGGTGCCAGCATCATGCTGGGCAGAGTGCCAAACCAAAAAAAGAGCATGCTAAGAGTTGAGAGCGATGGGCTTTGCAGAGCGAGGCTTGAAAGGATCACACTGTAAAGAATCCCACAGGGAAGAAAGAGTGTGATGAGACCCGTGGAAAAACTGCGCAGGCCTGAAGACTCGAGGTTCACCACATTCATCCAGCTGCGCTGATAGAGTTTTTGGAGAAAGCGCGGCAAAGGAATGTGAAGTTTCTTTCCCCAAAGGCTTGCAAGCCCCCAGACAATAAACATGGCGCCAATAAAAAAGGCGGGGAGATAGTTAAGACTTGGGTGGATGGTATTGAGTTTAAACAAGCTTCCGACACTCCCCATGACTACGCCTAAGATCAAGTATCCAAGCAATCTTCCAACCTGATAAAGAGCGACATCACTTGTGGTTTTGGTCGAGGCGGTCACCAGACCTCCGCACATGCCGATACAATGGAGGCTGCCAGCGAGCCCTGCCATAAAAGAAGCGGTGATGAGAAGGGGATTAGCGAATAGGGCCGACAAGATTCACCTCTTTTGAATAAACAACAACGCCTGTTAAACGGTCATAAAAATCGATCTTAATGGTTTTGCCACCCTTCACTAGAATAGAAGGACTGTATTTAATGATGAGTACAGTCTGAACTTCAGCTCGGTCCAGCTTGAGCGGTCTGGTACTGGTGAGGAGTTGAACCTTATCGCTGATGAGTGTATCAGATACTTTCAAGTCAATCTGATACTGAGTGGAGCCTTGGTGTTTTACCTTTAAGGTAAAGAGATTCGTCACCTGTGGATCGACACCCGATTCATCGATGACTTTAAACGGGGCACCGTTTGAGCGGATGAATACGGCTTGCAGGTTCGAACTGGCGTTGAGAAAATAGAAAAACGCCGAGATAAAAATGGTTCCGATGACCATGTATAAGATGGAGCGGGGCCGAAGAAACTTCGTCTTGATGCCCTTGAGAGCATTCTCCGAGCTGTATCGAATGAGTCCTTTGGGCTTATTGATCCGCTCCATGATGTCATCGCAGGCATCAATACATTGAGTGCATGCGATACATTCGAGCTGCGTACCCCGGCGGATGTCGATGCCGGTCGGGCAGACCTTCACGCAGTTGTAACAGTTCACACAGTCACCCTCTTGGGAGCGCTCGACCTCCCCGCGACGGGGCTCACCTCGTTTCGCATCGTAGGCGACGACCAGGGAGTTTTCGTCCATCATGACGGATTGAATGCGGCCATAAGGACAGGCGATGATACAGAACTGCTCACGGAACCAACCAAAATCTAAAAGAATGATAGTGGTAAAGATCATCACGGCGGTGAAAATGCCAAAATGGTCAAAAGGCGATCCCATGGTGATCCAAAAGAGTTCCCGCGGACCGATGAAATACCCCATAAAGGTGTGGGCAATGTGCAGTGAGATTGCGGTATAAAGACCCCATTTGAGTGTTTTTTTCCATACCTTCTCAAAAGTCACAGGCCCTTGATCGAGTTTTTCTCTCTGACGGGCTTTGCCTTCGATCCATGCCTCAATTTTGAGGAAAATGGATTGGATGAAGACGGTCTGAGGGCAGGCCCAGCCACACCAGACACGGCCAAAAACGGAAGTCAGAAAGCCAATAAAGAACAAGCCTGAGATGAGTAAAAGAAAAAAGAGGATCGGCTCAACCCCATAAAGGGTTGAACCGAAGAAGGTGAATTCTCTCTTTGCAATATTCACCATGAGCGCTGGTTTGCCATTGATGTAAAACCACGGCAGCACCAGGTACACAATGATCAGTCCCCAATAGACGAGTTGGCGGCGGTTTTTCCACACACCCTTGACGTCTTCTGGATAGAGATAGACCCGATGACCCTCTTCATCAGTCGTGGCTAAGCGCTCGGGATCTAGCTCAAATTTATTCTTGGACATACTATTCCGTGACCTTTTCCCCTTGAGGAGCCTTTCCGTCTTTTATGAAGGTATTCTTGAAGGTTTGGACGTAAGCCAAGACTTGATACATTTCTTCTGTGGTGAGAACTTCTCCCCAAGCAGGCATCCCGTTTTCTTCACTGCCGTTATAAACCACAGTGTAGTTTGTCTCGGGTGTACCCTTAGTGTTGATCCAGTGATCATCCGTGAGGTTTGGTCCCACGTCGCCGCGTCCGCCTTCCATGTGGCACTGGAGGCAGTTATCGGTATAGACCTGCATACCAGCACTGATACCAGAGGGATTATTCCAAGCTGAAAATTGGTTGGGGTCCCAGCCACCGTGGAGCTTCTTGTACTCCTCCTGCTTGCCTCTGACTTCCGCATAGTGCTTATCAAACTCTTGGCGCAAGCTTGGTCCGCCCATGAGTTGATAGTAGATAAAGTAGCCGATCGCAAAAACGATGCCCCCGTAGAATCCAAAACTCCACCAAGAGGGCAGGGGGTGATTAAGTTCTATAATCCCATCGTAGTTATGATCAAGGACAAGGTGTTTTTCATCGGGTTTGATTTCAACATTGTTATTTGAATCACTCATGGCATTTCTCCAGCTGTCTCAGTTTCATCATTGAGGGGTATATGGGCTGCGTGCTCAAAGAGGGCCTTATTCGATTTCGAATAGGCCCAGATGGCATAAGCCGTAAAAGCGATAACGAAGATCGCCATCGCGGTTAGTGGTAGGTAAGTCAGGTCAAAGTTTTTTAAAACAGCTTGTTTCATGGCTTACTCCGCTTTTCCATAGTCCACACCCAGGCGCTGCATATACGCGATCAGAGCGATGACTTCTTTGTCGACGATGTTCTCCTGCACGCCACCTTCCTTAAGGTTGTCGGCAATTTCTTGCGCCTGAGTTTGC
>JAJTIF010000071.1 GCA_021299675.1 Pseudomonadota bacterium
AGCGGGCTGACTTGAATGGCTTTGGTCTCGAGATCTTCTCCCACCAGACTCAGTTGTATATGTCTCAGCTCCACAGCTCCTTGAATCTTGGCGTCGTGGATGAGGAGTCCATAGAAATTCAGCTCCACCGCTCTCTCGCCCTTGGTGACATTCATGACATGATGGGTTTTTCCGATCATCTCGCCCTTGTCTGAATACAGAACCGCTTCCACCAGCACCTCGCCCTCGACCAGGAATTCAAAATTATTTCTCACCACGAGATCTCCCTCGGAGCTGATGATCGGCTCGAAGGATTGTTGGTGGCGCGCGATGAGAGTGTCTTTTTTCAAAAGGATCTCGCTTTGGATCGCCTCCGTCTCAAACTGGGCTGTGAGCTCCAAGCGGTGCTCACCCTCACTCCAGCTCGATACTGGCAGCTCCAGTGTGTAGAGGCCCTCAGCACTTGGTGTGAGTTGGCCCGAAAAGCTTTTGCCTGTGAGTGTGACTTTTTGGGCTTTGGTTTTCACCCCACGCTTGAAGCTTTGGACTTTGATACTTAGGGTTTTATCTTGTGGAGTGAGGAGTTGTTTCTCAATGCTTGTTTCGATCTCGTAGAAGTCTTTTGAGTTCGAAAGCTGTCGAGAGCTCACGGGTGAGATGCGTTTGGCGATGGGGTCTACCATGGAGCCAATTGCTATGGGTTGCGTGGTGGAGGGGTAGCGCTGCATTTTCTTATACACCGCTAGTGTCGCCTTGAGGTTTCGCTCACGGAAGGTGAATTCTTTGGGGGCAGTCGTCTTGGGGATTGTTGTTTGTGATACCGAAGCTTGAGTGCTCGCCGGGATCCTCACCATCGTCTCGGGTGAGACCGCTACTGTTACCTCTTCCTTTTCAGACAGAAAGAGCAGCGCCAGCGGTAACAGGAGGAGGAGGTATTTCTTATTCCTCATATAATCTCTTCATCTGCATGAAGTCTTTATCTTTTAAGAACTCGTTATGGTGCTGGTTGTCCGTGTGATAGAAGTCGATGAAGTAGTTCGTGTCGAGTTTTTCACAGGTGGAGTAGGGCTTGAGCAAGAGCTGTTTATGGGCGCAGGCCTTAGTGGAATAGAGGGGGAGCGTGTTGTCATTTTGGTTTCTGCGGCCTCGGATGTAATCCCAAAAGCCCACCAGGTGCATGGCGATCACGGAACCCGTGGTGCGATAGTAGCCAGTACGATCAGACGAAGTAATTAGATGGATCGGCACCCCTGGAGTCTGGGCTTTACCCGAGACGTTTTTAAGCTCCGAGGTGGTGAGGGTGCGCACGCAGGAGCGTCCAAATTTTTCAGCGATCGCAGCGGTGATGCGATTGGCGCAGACAATATCCATCAGCGGCGTGCCGTGGAAGGCGCCGGTATAGGCGTAGACCTCGTCGGTGAGCTGGTAGATTCTCACATAGTCGTGGTCAGACTTCGTCTCTTGAAAGTGAAAGCCCTTAGAGAGGATGTAATGGATCTGTGCGGCCCCGTAGCTGTGGGGTCTAAGCACGATGCTTGAATCTTTGGGGCAGGTGTCGATCTCAGCGAGAATTTTTCTTGCGACCTCAGGGGCGGAGACTTCTATCTCTTGATTCGCATCCCAGATCACCTGGCGCGGGAGATCCCCGAAATAGTTGGTGCCATCGGGCGTGTAGCCGTGGATGTAGATGTCACAAGACTCGGCGGCAGAGGTGCTCTCTGCCAGGGTAAAGGTGAGAAGAAAAATTAAGAATAACTTCATACCAATCTAGTCGGTCTGGTATAAAGAGTTCTTGAGAAAAAAGTTCTGGTATCGGGCTGGTTTTTTAAGGAGAGTATCTTTGACCCCAATAAATCAAAGAGTTAGAGGGAGCACCAGGTGCTATCCTTTTTGTCGTCCCTTAGCCTCCAGATAGAGCAAGCGGGCCACCATAGCGAGTAGACCAATGGAGCCACTGGCAAGCACCAGCACAAACCAAGTGATCACGTTCATATTCTGGGCTTTAAAGCGCTTGAGCAAAACGATAAAGGCGGTGCCGATGCTGATCAGTAGATCGAACCAGATCTGATTGCCCCAGAAGTCTTTAGTATGGTTAGCCCAGAACCCGAGGGGGCCTTCGAGAGTGATGGTATAGGCAGAGTATAAGAGAAGCAGGATGGAAATGATGAAGGGCCCGATCCAGCTCTGGGACTTTGGTTTCTGAAAGATCTGAGCGAAGACGACGATGAGTAAGAAGGCAGTCGCGATGAGAGGTAAAATCTGATTGACGTTCATAAGTGAGCTCCCTAAGTTTCATAGATAAGAAAATAGACAAAATGTAGCACATGCTACAACAATGTAGCGACTGCTACAAGAGAAAAGGTTTCTGATGAAAGAGCAGATTCTGGCACGCACGATCGAGTACTTACTTGAGTTCGGGGTCTCCGGACTTTCGCTGCGCCCATTGGCCAAAAAAATCGGCACGAGTGATCGGATGATTCTCTATTACTTTAAGTCGAAAGATCTCTTGGTCCAAGAAGCCGTGGAGCAGCTCGCTGAAATGATGGTGTCGCAAATCCATCAGCGCTGTGAGGCCTCAGATCTGAAATCCCCAGGCGATTTCGTTGCCTGCGTGTGGGATGCCTTCGTCGATCTAGGATCAAGGCCCTTGGCGGTCCTTTTTCTTGAACTCGATCTCATGAGCCTTCGAGATCCTTCTGCTTTCGGTGAGATTGGGAAATTCCTCATGGGTGAATGGAGTAAAGTGGTGAAGACCAATCTTACTCTTCTTGTGGGTGAGAAGAAAAATGATGTGCAGGCCATCGAGGCCTTGTCGGCTGAGCTATTGGGTGCGATCATCCATCATCTCGTCAGCCAAGGAAACTCGCCGAAGGGAACCCTCAAGCGACTACAGGCCCGTGCTGATTGCTTGCGAACCTAAAGTTAAAATGATTCCTTTGCTAGTTCAGTGACCACAAAATCAATAAAGCTCCTGAGTTTGGATGGCATGAAACGTTGAGTAGGGAACACAATGCTGACTGGAATCTGTGAGGAGCTCCAGTTCGTCAGGATGGGTTTAAGGGAACCCTTTTTAACAGAATCGCTCACGAGGAATCGAGGCATAAACGCAACTCCTAAGCCATCAATCGCTGCCTTCTCGATGACCCAGAAATTATTGGATGACAAGACTGGTGCCACCGGAATGGCTTCGTGGTTACTCCCATTCACGAGCTTCCAGATTTTTTTATGATCGGCCCGGGAGAAGGCTAACTTGGGTAGATCAAAGAGCTCTTTGACTTTCGTGATTCTACCTTTTGACTTGAGCAAAGATGGTGACGCAAAAAGGCCGTA
This sequence comes from Pseudomonadota bacterium, assembly GCA_021299675.1. Classification (GTDB taxonomy): domain Bacteria; phylum Bdellovibrionota; class Bacteriovoracia; order Bacteriovoracales; family Bacteriovoracaceae; genus UBA6144. Next base: position 3,310 of record JAJTIF010000071.1, read on the forward strand.
AGTGAATGAGCCAATTTTGCGGCAACTGAGCGTCGAATCATCCAAGGGACCGATGCGAATTCCCAGGTCAAACCCTTCATAAGCCAGATCAACAATTCGGCCAGTGAGATCGATTTCGATGTTCACTTGTGGGAATTTTTTTTGGAACTTTAAAATGAGCGGGCTTAACACCGCAAGGCCAAATTCGACTCCTGCAGTGATCCGCAGTGTCCCTTGCGGCTCTGATGCATTCTTTTTCGCGAGATCTTTTGAGTCTTCCACTGCCGCCAATATGGAATGGGCACGGTGAAGAAATTCTTTTCCTACCTCGGTAGGACTGACCTTCCTCGTGGTTCTAATCAGCAACTGGGCCCCAACTTGATCTTCGAGTTCTTTGATCCGACGGCTAAGAGTTGGTTTTGGAATACGTGTTTTTCGAGCAACAGAAGCAAAGCTTCCTTCCTCGAGGACTTTTGTAAAAAGATAAACCGACTCCAGATTAAAATACGCACTCATCGATTGTTCCGTTTTTTGAAATGGTATGTCTCATTTTGACTATATTGTTTCAATATGCTTCCTCGGTTCTAATAAGTCAAAAATGGAAAAGGAAGCGTTAGATGAATGTGGGTTTTATAGGAACAGGAAAAGTCGGTGGAACACTCGCGAAATCTCTGGGAGCGAAAGGACATACTATTTATCTGAGTTCCCGAGATCCGAGGTCGTTTTCGGTCAAAAACTTGGCAGGGGCAATCGGTGTCAACGCCTCGGTCTATTCGATTCAAGAAGTGATCTTAAAATCGGACATTATTATTATGGCGACTCCCTGGGCTTCTACAGCCTCAATCGTCCAACAATTCGCCAATCAGCTCGAAGAGAAAATACTGATTGATTGCACCAATCCTCTGAAGCCGGATCTATCGGGTCTTGAACTAGGCCACACGACATCGGGTGGAGAAGTGCTGCAGGCCTTGGTTCCAAAGGCAAAAATCTTCAAAGCGTTTAATACAACAGGCTTCAATATCTCAGAGTTTCCGGTCTTGGAATCCAGGAAGGCAGTGATGTTTTTTTGTGGCGATGATTCGAGCTCCCGGCACATCGTTCGTGACCTCGTGGACGAGGTCGGATTCGAGGCCGTCGATGCGGGGCCGATGGCTTCAGCGAGACTCCTCGAGCCCTTTGCTTTGCTATGGATTCAGTGCGCTTACAAATTCGGTTTGGGCCGTGATTTTGCATTCGGTCTTCTACGGAAAAATTCTGTTCACAATTAAAAAAGGTGTTTATGAAATATCTTCTGATCTTGCTCTCAATCATGTTTTGCTTTTCAGCTTTTTCTAAAGATCATAAATTTGAATTCAGTGCTGGGTATAATTGGGGAGAGACGATCGACGTCTCGAGTCCCACAGTCTTTGGCCGATCTGGTTTGATCACAGGATCATGGCAGTGGAGATTTGCTAACGGTCGAAAGGGCAACACCCATTTTCGTAGTGCGACCGTTTTCAGGTCTAATCCCTATGCGCTCGTCGGAACGATTGAACTCAATATGTGGGAGCTCGAGGGGACTGAGCCCGGTCAAGATATACTTTACATTTCCTATGATGGAGTTTCTTTCGATCCAAAAACAGGAACGACTAAAGTTGAAGCAAAAATCGTGGGTGGTAAAGGGCGTTACGCAGGAAGCTCAGGTAAACTCAAGTGGAAGGCCATAAACGGTTTCATTGAACGCGGGGAAGGTGTGTTGACCTCTACGAAGTGACCGACTTGTGTGGTTGGAAATAAAGACGAATATTTAAAAGAGAAAGCCAATTCATCTTAGCAAACTCTGCATATCAAACGCTTTGCGATTGAGTATAATGGGTCCATGGAGTTTGAAGAAGAATACCGCAGTCGCATCAACCGAGTCGCGAGCTACGTCGACGAGCACCTCGCTGAGGACTTGACCCTCAATGACCTTTCGAAGGTCTCCGGCATTTCGGTGTTCCATCTGCACCGCCTCTTCCAGCTCTACACCGGCGAGCCTCTCGCGGGCTACGTGCGCCGCCAGCGCATCTCCCGAGGGATGAGAGAGATTGCTCGTGGGTCCGCGCGCTCGGTGCTCGAGATCGCGCTGGATCTGGGTTATGAGAACACTTCGGCCTTCATCCGTGCTTTCAAGAAACGCTTCGGCATCACCCCCAAGAGTGGGAAGGGCGCAAGCGGCTCGACCCTCGAGTTGTGGCGCACGCAGCGCTCTGATTCGAAGCATCCCCAACTCACGCCTGTGCGCGTGGAACAGCGCCCGAGCTTTCGGCTCCTCGGCACAGCGGTGAAAGGCTACGAAGCCCGCTCCTTCGAGAGAGCCGCGCAGAAGTGCTTCAAGGCCGTGATCAGCGATCTTGAGCGCAGTGAGGGGATGGCTCAAGTCGGAAAGCCCCATGCGATTTTCTTCGATGATCCGGATTTGAGTTTTTCAGAGTCCATGGTCTACTTCGGGGGCTTCGAATGGTTTCAAACTGAGAAGCCAAGTCAATCGAGCCTCGAGCTCTTCGAGGTGCCCTCGGCGCTGTGGGCGGTGTTTCTGCACCAAGGCAGCTACAAGACTCTGTGGCAGACGTGGAACGCGGCCTATCGCAACTGGCTGCCGCTCTCAAACTACGATCTGGGTGAGAGCTATCCCTTCGAGCTCTATGTGAATGACCCGAGAACTGTGAGACGAGACAGTGAACTCGTGACTGAGATTTATATTCCCCTGAAAGAG
>JAJTIF010000036.1 GCA_021299675.1 Pseudomonadota bacterium
CTGTGCGAGCTTTTTAAGCCAGCGAACAGATGATTCTTTTTTATGAATCTGATCCCACCATACCAGGTGCACAGGCCCTCGATTGGGATAGTTGTATTCTCTGATGCCTGCTTTCACTTGCTCCATCGACTGCAAGAAGAGCGAGCCCTCTTCACGGGGTGTGATGATCTTACTGCCATACTTCTGGCGCAGCTGACGGTTGAAGTGCGCCTGCAGCTCGACTCTTTGCTGGTAGTTTAATCCGTGTATTTTCTCTAGTGTCTCGTGGTTCACAAAGTGCGCGGAGAAATCTCGCGAACACTGAGCAGAGACGTTACCGTTAGCCCAACTAGGAAGCTCCGCTAACCAGAACTGCTCCACTCCCCCTGTCTGGTAGGGATCGACACTAAAGACACTGTCTCCCGGAGTGGAGCAGGCCGACGCAAGAAAGAGAATCAAAAAGATGAATCTCATTGAGAGGACTCCTTTGGAGAAAAAAATGTGAGGAGGTTTTGCACGATCGCTTCACGCTGAGTTGAGTTTTGAAGCGAGAAGAAGCCAACCTCTGGATGGATCCCACTGTCATCGCCCGCACGTTTGCCATCGAGACTCAAACGCAGATCGAGCCCGTAAAAACGTGAGTGATCTCTTTGGCGACCACAGGCCCCCATCACGAAATCAACACCAATGGTTTTAATATCGATCTGACTGTTTTCCACCTGCACCTGAGGTTCATTCCAGGGACTCGTCTCTAGAGTCAGGAAGGTGCGGCTCTTATCGATCAGCTGATCGGCAGCCGTGACGAGGTGAGCACTGAAGAACACCAGGCGAGGAATCGGCTCCGCCGGTTTTACTTTTTTAACTTTCACAAAATCATCTAGCTCATCCCAGGCCGCAAGCTCCACATTGTACTGAACCATCTCTTGCTCGTGTTCACTGCGTGCCTCGGAGAGGAAGTCATGCAGCTCACGGTCCCGTGTTTTCTGGAGATAGTGCTCAAAGGGAGAGCCTTGATTGGTGATGATAAAAATTCGACTCTTGCTCTGACGCCACCAAGCCGCCAGCTGCTTCAGGGCACTGGCCGCCACGAACCCGTCACCCACAAGTGCAAGCTCATGGTGCGAAAGTTTCTGCGCCAACTCAGAGAGTGAGTCGAGGAAATAGAGACTGCCTTCGCGTAAGCGGGATTCACCCACACAGGGACCACCCGGACCTATGTGTCTCACCAATTTGGACTCAGTGGCATCGATGACGACATCGAAGTCTTCAAAGAGTTCGAGGCGACTTTTAAGTGAGTCCATGAACTCACTGGAAAGTTTCTCAAAAACTTCTGGCTGTTCACTTTGAATGGTTTCCACCCGCTCAACCGGATTCACCTCATAGCTCACGCGGAAGAGATCAGCAAAGCGCGAGCGAGCGCCGGGGGTCTCACCAGCAATTAAAAATCTTTTGGTGACTGATTTGAAGGGGGCCGGAATAAGGACGTCTTGCGCGAAGAGCTCTTGTTCAACGGAGGTTACGAACGCGGATTGCCAGAAGAGCCGAACTGAGGCGCCTAGGCGGAGTAGATCCTGTGTCATGTGGAGGGCTTCTGAAGAGGGGCCCAGAACTGCAATCTTCACTAAGAGTCCTTTAGAGGACCCTTAGTTTAGATCATTTGATTTTTAAAGGAAATAGACTTTATGTGAGGCGTTGTCTCGACATGAAAACTCAGCATACTTGTACATAAATTCAATAAAGCTCTCGAGCGCCTTAAAGCTTGGAAGCGTTTGATCAAACTCTCCCCCGCAGCGCCAGTAGGCCTCACCATTCTTGTCGATAAACTCCGTCGCATGACGCAACTTTACAACGATTGGAAGAAAACTCGTCTTGGTGAAGAAGAGTTTGAGCGTCACTTCTGCTTGTGCCGAAAACTTGTTCTTGGCGCTAGTTGAAAAAGGGACTTGAAAGAGACAGCCCTCTTTCGAGATATCGATAAGTTTAAGCGGATGACCTGAGCCGTTATCGTCAATGACAGCGTCAACACCGAGGAATTCGTCAAACACGACGCGCTCAAAAGTGCGGCGCTTCTTTTCAATGCTCTCACGACGCTTTTCGCTAAAATCAAAAACCTTTTTATCTGACATAGATCTTTCCTCCGATTATTTCCTATCGGAGAGCCGGTTTCGGGTCTTTAAGCCTTTCAGTTTAAGGATTTAAGATGCTATTATTTGCCGGTCAGGAGACATTATGGGTCAAGTATCCGAGCAAGAAATTCAAGATTTTCTCACAAAAATTGAGTCATATCTCGATGATATGCCCTTGAGTGAACGCCAGACTGGTTTGATCGAGTTTAAGAACAAGCTCCAGAGCTACCAGGATGCCCACCCTCAGATGAACTTTCTGCAGCTCAAAATGTCTCTGGGGGGGCCTCAGCTGGTGGCCAACCAAATCCGCCTGGAAAAAAATCATCCCCTTCGCACCATTAGGTCTCAAAGTGTGAATCGCTTTGCGATGATTTTCTTTGCCCTCTCCTTTTTCACCTTCGCGGCACTCATGGGTGTGGTGTGGTGGAAGCTCACCCCCTTTTACTCCTCAACGGAAGAAAAGATTGTCGTGCTGGGGGGACTGATTGAAATTGACCGCCAACTCGGTCAGGCAAAGATTGGGGACTCCTTCGATTTCGGCGAAACAACCTATAAGAATATTTTTGAGGGAACCTTCGAGGTCCCCACGACCACCACAGAAGATGTCACTCTTGAATTTGATAAGGCTCAGATGGAGCTCACCTTTACTCAAGACTCTCGCATCAGCTGGAACTGTAAAGTCTCTGACGAGCCCTCCGACTCTTTCATCAAGCAAGAAAAAGAGCTTGTGACCATCAGCCTCATAGGTGTTGGTGGCTCTGACTGTGTGTTTAAGCTGCCTTCACGGTTGAAGTACATCGTCACTGGAGACTCCGGAAAACTCGACGTGATCGCGCCCCCTAATGATTTACTGGTGCAACTCACGAACGGGATTGTGGCGATCGCCCCCGATTCAGAATTGAGTTACCGCTTCGACCTCGCAGTCACCAATGGCTTTGTGGATTCTCAGCTCAAAAAACTCTCCGTCAGCGACGGGATTGAGATCAAAGTCGAGCTGGCTAACGGAAGCATTCAGCGCAAAAACTTATAATACAATTCTCTCGAGCTCTTTAACCTGATCGGCTCCCATGAGGCTCTGCGCGAGCTTTAAGAAATGCTCGGTCACATCCGTGGTACAGACTCTGAGCAGACCCTGGTCCCCGCGATTGCCGTGAAGCTTAAAGTGCTCCTCGATCAGACCCGCCAGCACCTCACCCGATTCAATCAAATGCGTCTGCACTCCCATGAAGCGAGCGATGTCGGCTTTCAGGAGTGGATAGTGCGTGCACCCGAGGATCAAGGTATCGACTTGCTGCTGCTTTAATTCTGCGAGGTATTTTTCGACCACCAGCTGGGTGATGGGATCTCCGCCAAGTCCCTCTTCGGCCAGAGGCACAAAGAGTGGACAGGATTTTTCCAGCACCGTGAGAGTGGGATCAAGTTCAAGAATTTTCTTTTGATAACTGTGCCCCAGAATGGTGGTGGAGGTTCCAATTACACCGATGCGTTTTGTTTTGGTGGTACTCACGGCCGCCTGAGAGCCCGGGCCGATCACGTTGAAAAGTGGGATACCTTGATAGGACTGGTCTTGCAGGAACACCGTCGAAGCCGTGTTACAAGCCACCACTGCCATCTTCACGTCCTGTCCCTTGAGGAAACTCAAGATCTGCTCTCCGTATCTTCGGATGGTGTCTGGGGATTTATTGCCGTAGGGAAGACGCGCGACATCTCCGACATAGAGAAAGGTCTCCTGAGGAAAAAATCTCCGCAGTGTCTTTAACACCGTGAGGCCTCCGAGGCCCGAATCAAAAATTCCTATGGGGCGTTGATCTTTTTTCATTTTCTTCTCTTTAGACGATTAAGAATTTTCTCCGAGTATCCTTGGGTGAGGAGGTTGAGCTTCTCGACAACGATTTCTTGGCCAAGCTTTGTCTGGGCGAGAGTGAGGTCGGCCACTTCCTTCCAGAAATCCCCTTCCCAAGGAGCGGGATAGACACTGGTTGAATTCTCTAGCGCTGACTTCATAGCGGCTTCCAGACCCATGGGTTGGATCTCCGGAAAAAGCTCCTGAGCTTTGCTGTCTGTGACAACCGTAGGATGAACGAGTGAGAGAAAAAGTTTTTTAGCCACTTCAGAGAACTCGGGCAGCACCACATCCAGCATGGGCAAGAGGAGTCGTTGATCGACCGGAGGAACCTGAAAATGCGGGCGAATTAGATTTTCTAGTCTTGCGACCAGATCTAAAAGATCTCCATAAGCCACCACTTCTTGGGAGCCAATCTCCACCACTGTATGGCCTTTAACTTCAACCTTCAGGGCTTCTACCAAGTAGGTCAGAAGATCGGTGAAAGCAATCGGCTGGCATGGGTTATCAAGCCAGCTCGCCACCGGTCGCACAGGCATGCGGTGTGCGAGAGCCTTGAGCATTTCAAAACTAGTCGACTGCGCTCCCAGCACGATCGATGCCCTGAACTCAATGCAGGTGTGAGTAAGACCCAGAATCCCTCCCACCAGATGGCGGCTGCGCAGATGACTAGAGAGATCCTCATCGGGGCCCAGGCCACCGAGGTAGATAATTTTGTTAAGCTTCACGCTGGAAGCCGCCTGCGCCAGGCGCAGAGCACTCTTGGCTTCGAGGTATTCGAAATCGGCAGAGTCTTCTTCCAGACCATGCACTAGGTAGTAGACGGCATCGACCTCAGACAGCATCTCTTCCAATTGAGCGGTGAGGATATCACCTTTAATGACCTTGAGGTTCTGATGCTGCAGGGGCCACTTCTTGGGATGGCGGGAAAGCGCAACCACGTTATGCCCTTGATCCAGGAGCTTCAGCGTGAGACCCGTTCCTACAAAACCGGTTGCTCCGAAGATTGCAATCGTACTCATGACTTATCCTTTTGAAGTTTTTCGATCATCCTTAAGTGCGCGCCAAAGCTGTACATGACAATTAAGTGAACCACTGCTTGCGTCCACTTGTAAATCATCCACGGAAGACGTGGTCTGAAATCGTGGATGGCGGCGAGAATGTAATTTTTGTCTAGCACCTCACGAAACTCCAGCCGCCCACGGTCAGCACGCTTTGCGAGCAATCCCCCACGGATGTAGAGGAGCTGACGATCCGGTGAACTGCGCTCAATGGATTTATCTAATAACAAAAGAGTGAGTTTGGGGTGGAGCAAATAGAAACGACAAAGAGTGCCTTCAACTTGGATGCGAATGATGAAGGAGAAAAAGCGTGGCAGCCAAAGAAAATACTCTTCGGCGACCCACTGAGCGTTTTTGTTTTTCGGCAGCAGCAAGCGCTGCACAGAGCGGACGTGCTTAGGTGCCTTTAAGACCACTGGTGTGTGAAACGCATGCACGTCCCCTTCGTCCTGAGGAACCAAACGCTTGAGCGAATCCTCGAAGGACGTTTTCATCAGATCCTTGCGGGGGAAGGCTCGATCTTTTCGCATCAGCATCGGATGCCTAAGACTCAGGACCAGAGGATACACCAAGGCCCTCGGAGCGCCCGTCACCAGCGTGACCCAAAAACGAGAAAACTTCGGACTAAAGGCCCAAACGGGGATGATGATGGGTCGCTTGCCCAGGCTTATCGCAGCCGTTTTCATCATGTCGAGGTAAGTCATCTCTCGTGGTCCACCCACGTCCCACACCTCCCCCTGCACTGATTCATCAGTGAGAGTGCACAGAAAAACTTTTAAGAGATCTTCCAGGTCAATAGGATGGGAGCGCGTGGAGGTCCAGCGCGGACAGAGCATCACGGGCAGTCGCTCAACTAAGCGGCGCATGATAGTGAATGAGGATCCTTCTCGTCCTAAGACCATCCCTGCTCTAAGGATGGTGACCTTGGGTGCACACCCCTGAAGGCACTGCTCAACCTCCAGACGACTTTTTAAATGCCAGGAGAGATTCTGTTGCTCCAAAGGGAGAAGACCTCCCAAGTAAACCACATGCTTGATCCCCTTAGCCTTCGCGGCACGAGCAAAGTTGTCGGCGAGGATGAGGTCCATGTCATAAAAAGTCCCCTGCACCAGTGATGCCGATGGCAGCATCGAGTGCACCAGGTACACCGCCTGGTCACAGCCTTCCATCGCCTCTGAGATATCTTTCAGTGAAAACAGATCTGCTTTCTTCCAGGTCAGTCGGGAATGAGGACTAGATTTATCTTCGCGGGACAGGGCCACCACTTCTAGGGAACTTTGAGACTCTAGGGTTTTTATGAGTGCTCGGCCGATGAACCCTGAGGCGCCCGCGATTAAAATTTTCTGCATCTACTTTCCTTGTTGCGCTAGACCTAGGATAATAAGTCATGAACTTAATGTCATGGCTGCCGCGCGCGCTCAAGGAACTTATCACACATGTTCCAACTCTGCTCTTTGAAGTTGTCTCCTGGACGGAGCTCTCAAAGGATATTAGCGCTCTCTCCCAGCGCTTAATCACCGGAAGCGGAGCAGCTGAGTTGCGACAAAAGCTCACCAAAAGTCTGCCAAAATCGCTCAACTTCACAGATCAATCATCCCCTCTGGTACGCTCCAACCAATTGGGCGAGATGATCCTCGAGCTCTATTTTCGACAACTCAAAAATAAAGATGGGATGTTTCTGGATCTCAGGCTCAGGCACTTTAGTGGTTCAGAAAACCGCTTCATGTGGAACCCCAATTCCATGTGGACCTGCTTCTCTCCGGCCTTCCGCGAAGCTCTGCAAAAACTCTATGACGGCTTTTACCTCGGAAGCGATCAAGTGTTCCATGATGGTCTCGTCGAAACAGGTCTCATCTCACAGGACTGGAGTGTGGAAGATCAGCTCGAAATGAAGCGACTGTTTAAGGCCCACTTCGGCTCGGCGATTTATCAACCCATGGAGTTTAAACTGGCATCCTTTCAAGAATCATTTCAGAATGTTTTTAGTTTTCTCATGAAGAAAAAAGTTAAACTTTCCACCGACTTCTTGATCCTCGGGGTGATGCTCGTCACTTTATACCTCAGCCTCGAAGAGCTGGGTGGCTCCTACCCCGTCGCTGACATCTATAAGAAATCAAAACTCAGCTATGACTAGACTGCTACTGCTTCTTCTCCTTTTCTCCTGTGCCTCGAAACCTCACGGTGAAGTCGAGTATTATTCGGGAGTGTCGATCATCCGCTCGACTCAAAATAAAAAAATTCTAGCTTCGATCCCCGTGCTCATGCGTCGCACGCTCGATCCCTACGCCAAGAAGATGCTCGAAGAAATCATCCAGCTTCAGTCCCGCAACAAACGCAGTGAGACTCTCATCAGCTACGAGATCATCCAGGGCAATCATTTCGCGATCCAAGACGAAGCTCGCCTCATTCGTGGTCACGCTTACTTCTTTGGCCCAGACTGGAAGTGGACGCACTGGAATGTGCACTTCTCTCAGATCGATGGCTCAGTCATTCAGGGCAAGATGGAGCGAAGTAAAGAGGGGCTGATCGGTTCGAAAACCATCACCAAATCTCAAGGCGGAACCCTCTCTATCGAAGAAAACTTCAAAGAGATTGATCTCGCCACATTCAAGCAAATCAAGAAGAGCCACACTAGGTAGTCCAGGCCACACTATTTTGGTTCTGATATTGAGGGGTTAGCCTTCAAGAGAGACGCAGAAGGCTGTGAAATATTCACTGGTCTTCATAACTCTTGTCAGGGCCCAAGACTTCGTCCTAGGATTTTGCCATAAAATTAAGGGGAATCTTTATGCGCACTTTCACACTTGTTATCTCTCTCTTTTCTTTCAGCGCTCTTGCTTGCCCCAACCTCTCTGGCCTCTACCCTACTTGCCGCTCAAACAATGGCAACGTTGATATCGACTACGATGTCCAAGTCACACAATCCGACGTCAACGGCGCCACAGAATACACCGTGAGCTCTACCGATGCTGAAACCAACGAGCGCTCCACTTATGCCACAAGAGCCGACGGCATCACACGCACAGAAAGTGTAGAGATCCCAGAGTTTGGGGTCACCGTAGAAGTCTCCGCTACAGCCAGCTGCACTTCAGACACGCTCTTGGTCGCCACTGCTACAACCCTCCAAGGCAACCCCATGGGCGCCACCTCAAGCAAAATCTGGAAAGTGGGTAATGAGCTTCACCAGGAAACAACTGGTGAGATGATGGGCCAGCCAATCAACGAACTAGTTATTTGTTACTAGGTTTCTGAGCAAAGCCCTTCAAGAGCCATACATCTCCAATCAGCGAAGCGATGAACCCAAGACTCAGCAGAATGCCTAGCATTTGCGGGGGCTCGAAATAAGAAAAGATAAAGGTCAGGGAGCACAATGACATCATCAGTGCTGTCTGGACGGAGCCCACGGCCCGCTGCTTAATCCCCTCGTGGATGTCGTTGTCTTTATGGCATAAAAACATGATCGCGTTGTCTCCCGTAAGGCCCACCAGACAAGACGCCACCACACAGGTCACAAAATTTATCGAGATCCCAAAAAAATAAATAAGACTCAAAAGCACAGCGGGGCCCCACAACGACGAAAAGAGTAGACCCAGAATCAGAGGCCGCTGCTGGTAGACCAGCGCTAGCAGGACCACCACGCTCGCCACGATCATTACAGATAAAAATAAACTCTCAAATAAAGTGGTGATCAGACTTTGCGAGAAGTCAGCAAATCCTACGAACTCTCCTGAGACCCAGCATTCATTATGCGGACAGAGATGTTCAATCTTTTTTCGAAGAGTATTGAGTTTCTCGGTGTTGGAAGTCCTGAGATAAACCACCACACGCTCATCTCCTGCCACGTTACGGTAGCGCTGACTGAGATCGGTGAGTGCCAATTCACGCTCAACCATCGCGAGTGCAAGACCTTGCTTTCCATTAGCCACATAGTTCACTACAGACGCCCAAGTCTCTGTCTTGAACACGATACTATCTTTGGCGATCAACTCCAGCAGCTGCTCTCGTTTATTTTTTTCCACATCCCGGGTCATGACAAAATCAATGCTGGCCACCCATCCTCGATCTTTCAGCAGAAAATCCAGGGACAGTTGAAAGGGATGGTCCTTAGGAAACATCTCGGTGGGAGTCTGAGACATTTTAAAGTTATTAACGGAAACATAGGCCGTGAAAAAGAAGACGATAGAGATGATGGACACCAGTCGCGGCACACGCCATGAAAGTGTCTTGAGAATCAAGCCATCCCCTTTCTTTCTATCAGCACGGGTCCAGTCCGAAAGAATCGGAAAAAGTGTCATGAGCGCCGGGAGGAATAAAAAAGTCAAACCCCACTCGATCAGCCCTCCCACTGCTGCCCAGATGCCAAAATGCCGTATCGACTCGAGATCCGAAAATCCCAAAGTTAAAAAGGCTAAGATCGTCGTCAGGGAGGTTAAGAAACATGGCAGGGCAAGCTCATTGAAGATTTCATGCAGAGAGTCGGTCGTCATTCTCTTTTGCGAGACAAAGATAAAATCTTCCATCGAGGAGATCGCAAGGATTAAAAACAAACACACAGAGAGCGGATCTAAAGCGTGCCCCACCCATCCCATCGCCCCATAGATCATCGTCGCCGCCAGAACGAGAGTGAGACCATAGAGAAGGGACGCACGGAATGTCCCTAAGAAGAACTTAAAACAGATAAAAATAATGAACAGAATCAGAGCGTTGAGCCAGGTGGAATCACTCAGCCCCTGCATGGTGTAGTACTCCTGAGCTAAGGTCCCCACCAGCGGAACATCCTGACCAAACTCAGTCTGAATATCATTCAGCAGAGCACCCACTAAGGCCGGATTAAAAGTTCCGTAGGCTGTTTGTTCTTGGAGATTCAGGTTAAAACTCACCGTGAAATCTTTCATGCTCGGACTGGTCAGCAGATGCGCCCAGGGGGATGACTTGATTTTATCTAGCGAAAAAAAATCCGGACTGGTACAGGGATCTTCAAGGACCTGAGGGTAATAGGCCAAATTGTTCGAAGTCTGGAGTTGGCGTAGATCAAATCCAGAAAAGCTGGATTCTATCTGGGGATATTTGCGCTCCATTTTAGAGATGAATCTTCTTGCTCGACAAATCTGCGGCCCCTTAAATCGATCGTTCACTCTTAAGATAAACCCTAGGCTCGCCTGGGCATCAAAGAGCTCGCGGGTCTTCAGGGTATTCATGGTCGAGAGCATTTGAGGGTCAAGCTGATCGACCATCGAGACCACTTGTGTGAGTCGCAGCCCCCCCACACCAAGTCCCGTAAACATAAAGAGCGTGAGGATCAATACAAGCTTCGGATGTGAGAAAGCCACCGACACAAGTCTTTGCAGCTTTTGTTCAATGCTACCTAAGAGCATGAATCAGCTCTGGCTTAAGATATTTACGCATCGAACGGATGAAGATGCCAAAGACACGCTTCCCAACGGGCTCTTGCATCTTTTCCCATTTCACCAATGCACTTTGAAAGCTGGACTGTTGCCGGTCGAGCTCCTGTTCTAGCCACTTCTGAGTCAGAGGTGCAGAGAGACTTCCTTGCCAAAACTCAGAAGGTATATTGATGAGACCTTTGGAGGTGTCGACTTTGAGATCCCGCACAATCGAAGACCACATGAAGAGGTCGATCACTTCTGAAACATCCTGCGACCGCTGCCTTGAACCACAGGACAAGAGAAGCAGATCCATGGAGGCCGTGAAAGTTTTTTGGTGTTGAGCCTTTAAATCCTGTGCACTCAAGATCAACTTATCTTTCACTCGCACACGATCAAAGCTCATCGCCTCGATCACCTGAAAGAGGAGTCTATCCAGCTCAGGTAGATCAGAGGCATCAAATTGAGAGCGGTAACACATAAAAAGTCTGTGAAGATCACTCTCGTCATAGTTTTGAGATCTCAAAGCTGCCTGAAGTTCGGTGCTGATTTCAAGCGGCTCTCTTGTAGAGGGCCGATCCCCATCAAGGATATCATCAATCAATTGAAGGGCGGCGAAGCCATGGCGCAAGCGACGGGCCATGCTCCAGCTTCTAAAACTTACAATATAGAGGAGCAAAGCGATGAAACCATAACGTGGGTGTCTTATGGTAAAAAACCAGAACTGCTTCAAACAATTCAGCTCGCAGGTTAAATTTTTTGAGAGGTTTAAGTCCTCATCATCAGATAAGCGCTCGACCACTTCCCGAATTGGCTTGGGTGAGGGCGCACTCGCCGCTCGAGGCCCCTTCCACATCTCAAGATACACTTCCCAAAAGGAGGGCTGCGCGGAACCTGCTTCCACATGCCGTGGCAAATGATTCCAGGGCAACTTTGGGTTCATGTGATGCACTTGATGGAAATGGTAATTGAGAAAAAAAGCTCGCGTGATGGGATTGGTCTTGAGGTTCCACGCGCCTTTGAGCACATCACGAGGAGACCAGGCGTGGTCCGCATACTGCAGGGATCCCCACACTAAGCCGAACACCCAGTAACAGAGAAAGGTTGGCCAAAACTTTAAATCCAGAAAGACAAAGACTGACCACTGAAAAACAATGACGAACACCAGCTCGAAGCGAATGCGCCATTTTTTGGGATGATCAATAAAGGGATGAAGCATGATGGCACCGGTGTGCTTTATCGTCTTATTTTCCGTCTTTAAAAGCTTGTAGCTCCAGGGAAAAATCAAGTACATCAACCAGCCCAGAGGAACAGTGATCCAGTAGATGCCGGTTAGAATGCTATAGAACTGCGCTCGTTTTAAAAAGAGATTGTCATCGGGATAGTACATGTCAAACATCTCGTGGTCCGTGCGGTTGCGCAGGTGATGACCCAGATGGCAGATCCGCTGAAAGGTCAGGCCCGTGGGAAACATCGCCCCATTGATAACTCCAGCGATTTCGTTGGGCCAAGGTTGAGTGCTATAGACCCGGTGGACAGCTTCATGCAAGAGAGCAAAAAGGGTGTTATTGGTGTAGCTAAACACAATCACTGCTAGGATGAGTCCGACCGCTGTATTTGAATGGGAGGCCAGAAAAAGTGCTGCCAAACTACATAATATCGCCGAGATATTAATCAAGATATTGAGTGTAAGGTTTGGTTCGGCAGTTTTCATAAAAAATTATTTCCCTAGAGCAAATGCCATTTGGCTTTAACTCAAATGACCGTATAATTATTCCATGAAAACTATCCCTTGTGGCTGGTACTATGCAGGAAAATCAAAGGAATTTAGCTCGAAGCTAAGAGCACTGAGTCTGGCTGAAAAAAGTCTTCTCGTCTTTCGTGATTCAATTGGAAAGCTCGTGGCGACTCAGTCTCATTGCCCGCACATGAATGCTGACCTGAGCAAAGCTCAAGTAACTAAGTCAGGATTAGTCTGCCCACTTCATAAATGGCACTTCTCCCATCAAGGCCCGTGCCTCTCCATTCCTGGTCAACCCAAGGACTCCATCCCCGCTTATGCCTGTCTTGAGACCTATCAGGTCCAGGAGGTTTCGGGTCACGTGTTTATTCATACAGACTCAAAACGAACTCGTGGTGATCTTCCCTTTTTTACAGAGGAAAGAATGGATGATTTTCAAATCTCAAGACCCTATTTCCTGAAAGGTAATAATCACTGGAGTGTGGCCGCAGCGAATGCTTTTGATCTGGCCCATTTTGAGTACGTCCACCACCGCTCACCCACTCGAACCATCCTGAGTGACTTTAGCCCGAAGGATTCCTGTCACCTAAGTCTTGAGTATGAGATTAAGGGGAAATCTCTCGCTGACCGCTGGCTCGTGAAGAAATACGGAAAACAAGCGCGCCTTGATTACAGTGTGTACAACGGTCAATTGATCGTAGCGAAGACGAGCATTGGACCCTTTCGTAACCGGATGCTGGTGTTTGTCCAGCCAGAGCAGGAACAGTTCCGCGCGACACTTTTTGTCTTCACTCCAAAAAGCAAAAATCCTCTAGCAAGATTACAGAATGAGATAAGTGCTTACTTCTCCTACCGCTTCTTTCAAAAAGAATGCGTCGAGCTGAACGGTATAAAAATCGATCCCTCGAAACTCGCCGAGCACGAAGTCTTATTGAAAAACTACTTCCATTGGCTTGAGCCTCAGATACCCCAGCGAAACGACTCGTCTCTTAAAAGCTTAGGTACGATCAACTGAAGCGATACGGCGAGAACCACTCCCGCAATGATATCCATAAAGTGATGCTGCCAAGTAAAGAGCACAGAGACGCAAACCAACACAAACCAGGGCAAATAGATATAACGAAAACTTTTTAGTTTAGGCCAGAGTGCCAGCAGCAGCTGTGTGGAATAAGTGATATGCAGCGAGGGCAAAGTATTACTGACATCATCTAGTGAGAACACCAACTGGAAGAAATAATTCCAGGTCGGCACATAGTCAGGTCTGGTGTGAATGAGTGGAGCAGGAAAAAAATAAAACACAAGTGCAGCAATGACGGTTGCTAGACCCATCACGCGGCCCAGATGCCTGATCTCGGAAGGAATCAAGTGAAACAAAGGAACAAAGGTCATAATATTGAGGGACACGTAAGGAAGAATCATCCAGGGAATCAGAGGAGTATTTTTCTCCCAAGCAAAACTGAAATCATATTTAACAGCAGCGAATTGAGCGATGTGATTGGTGTAGCGATAGAGAATGATCCAAAGGATGGTGATCCATAAGGAAGTCCAGACATACTGTTTTAAAGAAGAGGTATTTACCATAAAGAAAAGGCTACTCCCCTTCGGGAGTAGCCTCAAGACTTTTTATTCTACAACTTCGGAGAGAGGCATAGCGGCCATCCAGCCGCCCCAGCTCTGAGAAAGGATACGAATACTCTCCGGCACACTCTTACCCGAACTAATCTCCGGAAAAATCGACTTATAAGTGGCACTATCCCAGTTCACACCTCTCCCCACTTCATAGTTGCGGGCCTTGAGCTTATGAACTTTTCCGGTGCCATCTTTGAGTTCGATGTTCTTCCATTCCTGTGAGGACTCAAATTCCGTTGGCAAGAAGGCTTTGAGATCTTGTGGAGGGTTACTAAAAAATCCTGGTAGATCGACCACCACCACTTCACCCGTGATTCCACTTCTGATCTGAGCTCTTCCTTCCACCATGGCTTCCAGGTTCGCCATGGAGAGGTCACCACCACGCTCATAAGGACGTGCGAAAGTTGAATCGAAAATGAAAGCCTCAGAGATCGGACGGTCTTCGCGTTTAATCTGGTTCCAAAGGGCTGATGTCAAACGCACCGACTCGCGCATGTGCTGGAACGACTGCTCCATCCACTTAGCCCCATCTTCCACGAGCACTCCATAGTTTTGGTAAGCAGGTTTTCTCATGACAGCGCTGCGCTTTGAAGCCGGCGCACCGTCAACCTTTGAGAAGAATCCATCGAAGCCATAGAGTTTTCCGATGTCTTGGTACATGTTCAAAGAATTTTCCGCCGAATAGGCACGCTGATAAGCGATCTGCGAAAGGGTCGCGTGAAGACTCGCGAGTGTGCTCAAACGCTCCACCTCACCCACTAAACGGTAGCGGTCAATGTCGTCTTGAAACGAGGCTTTCCCGTAAAGGAGCTTATTGTCCCAAGCGATGTAGCTATCCTTCAGATCCAGTGTCTGAATACGGCGCGCACTCTTCAGCAGTGACTGGCGGAAGGCTCCAGAGACGAAGGAGACCACATCAGCTTCGTTTTGAAACTGCAGTGAAACTTTTTGGTCACGTGTGAAGGGCAAACTGACATACCCAAGTCCTGCCTTCCATTGCTCCGTGGGGAGATAGACCTGAACCGCACTGACCGTCGATTTCACGGCTGTGAGGACAACACTGTGAGTGATCTTGGTTTTTGAAAACACGGGTTGGCTCTTCCACAAGAATCCTCTGAGCTCTCTCAGGGGAATGATCTGCGCAGCAAAAAACTTCTGATCATTCTCTTTGAAGGAGTCAAAGTTCTTATCTAGATCTGTGAGGAAGGTTTCAAGTTCTTCTGGTGTTTTGATCGCCAAAAATTTATTTCGAGTTGTCTTAAACTCTGTGCTCATCATGTCTTCATCAGCTTTGAGCTGTGAGCTTGGGACCCGTTTTGATTTTTCAAACTGGGCTTTGAGTTTCTGACTTGCTTCAGCGCTGGTCCAAGAATACTCCACTGCCGTGAAGGGAGACAGAGCCGCCACCTGAGCCGAATACTTGGCCGGTTTAGCCCAGACGGCCGATGATGCAAGCACCAGGGCGCTTACGACGAATAGTTTCACTTAAACCTCCTCAATATGGGTTTTATCAAATTGTGATTGAACGTTATTTAAAGCTGAAATTTTTTGACTACTGAAAGGATGGAGTCCACTACCGCCCTCAAGTGTGCTGCCTTCTGCCAAGCTTGCGCCGGGGGCAATCACTGCCATCGCCCCCACCAGGGACGCTGAACCGATACTTGGGACACCGAAGACGAGGTAGGTGCCTAGAGCACTCTTCTTTAAAAAATGAGAAGTCACCTTCGCACCGTAGCCAAAGATGACTCGGTCTCCGATCTCGACAAAGGGACGGTCAGCGATCAGAACCTGAGGTGACCAGAAGATAAACTTACCGACTTTTGCTCCCCACAGACGCAACCAGACGCTGTAGAACCCCGGAATCATCCGCAGAAGCTCTTCGAGGAAAGGAAAACGCATGAAGGGGACTTGTAGCTGCGTGGTGATCCACCATCCATAACTTGATCTCGAGGGAACAGCTTGAGAGCGGCGGGGTTGGCCAAAAATGGCTGTGACCACTCTGCATAGGATTGGCGGAAGAAAATAAAGTACACCCAAGGCCCAAACCCATGAATAGTTCCAGGCAATGAATATAAGGCCACTGGCAAAGAGAATCGGAATGTAATTGATCAGGATCCAAAGGGCCACGCCTACCAGCCTAAAAAAGAGAAATGCTTGAAGTATCTCTTTTCTTCTTTTTGAATGTGACGGCTGAAAACTTTTCTTGTGTTGGGAAAGGCTGAATGCTTCCAAAGCACCCATCCAGTAAAGACTGCAGTTAGGTAGACTTTCTCCACTTTGTTTTTATGAAAGAAAACACGATCAATCAGCCTAAAAGCGGTCAGCATCAGACTCCATTGAGTCAACGCTACCGACAGGATTGTCGCTATGTAGAGCTTTGTCTTCTGAATAAAAGACATACGCGCGAGCTCGAGATTGAGAAAATCAAAATCGGTTTGAATATGACTGACCTCATCTTGAGCATGGAGCTGAATGAGCTTGAACCATCTCGAGTTGAGCTGCTCTTCTTTCTTTCGCAGTTCTAAAAAATACTGAATCGCATAGATCTCAGACTTTGCCCCAGGTAAGAACACACTCAGGGGCTCCCAGCGAAAGAGCCAATGGGCGAACTTGCGGTAGCGATCTTTTTTAAAAAGAAGCAGTGACTGATTTCTCCAGTCTCCCTCAAACTCAAGGTCAAGGTAGTCTCGAAAGGCTTTGATGTGCACCAGTTCATCGGAGACAAATTCCTTGAGTTCACGGTAATGGGGATGACCCAAGGAGCGAAGCCTCCGAGCAGACACCAACAGACCCTGTTCAAGATGAATGATCACTTCGGCGTTGATTTGACGAAAGCCGAGTTCTAACTTTTTCTTTTCGATTTCAGAAAGTTGAGCCCACCAGTTCGTGCCATAGAAAGGCGTTTCACTTTCAACTAAGGGAGTCGGCCGAAAGGTCGTGTTATAGTAGCTCTCCCAAAGTGTGCTCTCGCTGCTTGCTTCAATCATCACAAAAAGTATAATTGACTGAGCAGTCACCTACAAGGAAGCAAGATTGGTAAATCGAGATCTAAAACTCCCCAGCACTCTTAATGTATTCATCGCTTTAGGAGCGTATTCTATTGCGATCCTCTGTCTCTACTTTGCTAGCCGCGCAGAAGGGATCGCAGAGTACCTGATCGCCGCCGTCTGCTTTTCCTATATCGGCAACACCATCTTCTCCTTACTGCACGAAAGTGTTCACCGCACCTTTCACAAATCGGCTTGGGTTAACGACCTCTTCGGGCATTTCTCAGCTGCATTTTTCCCAACAGGCTTCTCACTACAGCGTGCTTTCCATCTAGGTCACCATCGCCGCAATCGCACGGACCTTGAGATGTTCGACATGTACTATCCGAGTGATTCAAAATTTCTCAAATTTCTCCAGATGTATACCATCCTCTTAGGGATCTACTGGACCTCCGCTCCCATCGCAGGCCTGGCGTATCTGTTTTGCCCCTGGCTCCTGAGGATTCCTCTCTTGCGCTCACCGGATCCCAAGATTCAACGCATGAGTGCGGATGCGATGCTCAAGGGGATCGACAACGTGCCAGCGGTTCGCGCCCGCATGGAGTTACTCTTCACTCTGCTTTTTCAAATCGCTCTGGCCTTGGTGCTTGGATTAAGTTTTTGGAAATGGCTTGGGTGTTACTGGGCTTTTGCGATCAACTGGGGCAGCCTCCAGTACGCCGATCATGCCTGGACCAAAAGAGACATTCGTCACGGTGCCTGGAACCTGAGAGTGAATCCCATCGTGCATTGGATTTTTTTACACTATCACCATCACAAAGCTCACCACCAACACCCACAGGTCTCGTGGATTCATCTCCATAAATTTGTCGACCCCAAAGAAGAGAGACCAAGCCACTTTCAGATCTGGCTCAAGATGTGGAAAGGCCCTACTCTCACCACAGAGGCCAATCCTAAGGAGCTAGACCAGCAGTTTGAGGCCTCACTTTACCAGGCTCCATCTCAATAATTTTGTATACTTAGATTTTGTAAATCTTACCGCCTCACTTGTCGTGTTCCAGCTGATTTCGTAGTTTTGCCCTCAAAAGAGGCTCCTATGAAAACCACTATTTTTTTGCTCTCACTTCTCTCGCTCGAGGCATGGGCCGCCAAGCCCCAAGTTTCGACACAAAAGCTAGAGCTCACGACGCTGAAAAAGACACTCCTCTATCCGGCCATCGTGAAGAGTCGAGTTGAGTCGAACATTAAAGCTGACATCGATATGATCGTAGTCAAGAATCACGTGAGCCTCGGGCAGCGCGTGAAAAAAGGCGACACCCTGCTCGAGCTCAAGCAACAAGACACCTCGCTCAACTACAACAATCGCTTCATTAAATCTCCTGTCGATGGGATCGTTGCCGTGATTGAAGTGACCCAAGGCCAGTATGTGACTCGCGGAGAAAACCTTCTCCTCGTCAACGAGCCCTCTAAGCTATTTCTAAAACTTGAACTGCCCGTCGCCCACCATAAAGATGTTCAACCGGGCCTGAAGGTGCAACTCACTCCCACCACCCAGGCGCAAGTCACAGGCATCGGCAGTGTGACGGACAGCGTGTTCGGAACCTTACCAGTAGAAATTGAGCTCAGTCCCGACCTGGCGAAAGACTACATCGCCGGGAGCATTCAAAACGTCGAGATCATCCTCGGGGAACAGCAGAATCTCATCGTGAGTGAGAAGGCTCTCTACTTCTCAGGCGAAAAGATTTTTTTGCCGAAACTCGTTAACGGAAAAGTGAAGAAGAATGAGGTGACCGGAAAGAGTCTCAGCAAGGGACAATTCGAAATCTCCTCCGGGGCGCAAGTTGGTGAAGAAGTCATCGTGGGGTCAGGCGAATTTCTGAAAGACGGCGATGAAGTCGACGTCGCTAAAAAACTCTAGCGCCTATGCTGAAACTCTCACTGCAAAACCCCATTCGCCTCTTCGCCCTCATAACAGTAATCGCGCTGATCGGGATCTACTTTGGCTTCAAACTGCCGATCTCCCTTTACCCGCAGACCTCGCGTCCCGTCGTGCAGATGAACATCAACTACGGAGGCCAATCCGCGAAAGAATTCATCCGCCGATTTGGGGCCAACATCGAGTGGCAGCTGGAGAATATCAAGAACAGTGGCCTTGTGATCGAGTCCGTGAAATCACGCTATGGCCACAACAGCGTAAGCTATAACGTCAGTTATGACTGGAACACACCCTTTGCCCAAGCACTCAAAGAGGTTCAAACCGTCGCCGCTGGTGCCAAAGGCATGCTCCCAAGAGAGAGTGCCGACTCCATCAGCGTCTGGCAGTGGAACGAAAACGGAGGCTTTCTGGCGATAAGCTTTTATGGCCAGAAGCAAACCCTTGACGAACTCTACAATCAACTTGACCCCCTCCTCACGCCCGAGCTGAAAAAAATAGCCGACGCTGAGGAAGCAATGCTATGGAACCCGGAATCAAAAGAAATCAGCATCAATCTTTATCCGGACAAGCTCGCCCATTACGGACTCTTGCCCGGTGAAGTCTTCCGATCGCTGGACTTCTCACTGGTGTCGCTCACCGGAGGAGAGGTTCGATTAGGTACGAAGTCCGCCAACATTCAGATCCCTTCGCTCCTTCAATCACAAAGCACTATTGAAAATCACCTCGTGCCACTCAAGTCCGGCGGCAAGGTCAATCTGAAAGACATCGCCGACGTCTCGATTGGAAAATCAGAAAAGAGTAGCCGCAGTTTCAAAACGGATGGCAAAGATTCTCTTATCCTCTTTGCTAATCCCAAGAGCGGCGCCAACGTCAAGCGGATGTCGGAAGAAATCCTTGAGATCATCCGCAAACAAGAAAAGCTCTTCCCCGAAGGTGTGGCCTATAAGATCCTCGTAGACCCCTCAGAATTTATCAGAAATTCTATCTCAAACCTGATCAAAGATGTGATCTTAGCGGCATTTTTGGCGGTGGTTGTTCTCTTCCTATTCATCGGGAACTTCCGAAACGTCGTCACAGCCGCTATCGAGATTCCTCTGTGTATGGTGATCGCCTTCATCGTGATGAAGTACACCGGGATGAATCTCAACCTCATCTCACTGGGTGGCCTGGCCCTCGCCGCTGGGATGAACGTGGATGCCTCGGTCGTGGTGATGGAAAATATCTTTAGCCGACAAGAGCAGTGGGCACGATCCAACCCTGCTCAACCGATGTCTCTTGACCAAAAAATTGCACTCATTTTCAGTTCCGTACAAGAAGTGGCCCTTCCGATCATGCTCTCAATCGGCACCACACTTATTGTCTTCATTCCGCTGGCCATGACTACGGACCTGACGAATGCCATCTTGGGTGACCTCGCGAAAGCCGTAATCTACTCACACGCTGCCTCGGCCTTCGTCGCCCTCATCATCGTCCCGACTATTCGTTTAAAACTCATGCGAGACACCTCTCTCAGTGCGGCTCCCTTGGAGCCCTTCCTCAAAAAAGTTGAGTCGACCTACATTGCGACTATTCAGAAGACAATGAAGCTGAAGAAAGCCCCCTTTGTGCTGGCGCCCTTTGCCCTTGCAGCCTTTTTGGCCTGGGTGATCCTGCCACGACTCCCAAAAGAAATCGTTGGGACGCCGGATACAGATTGGATCTTCATTTCCATCACTTCTCCTCAGTCAACCTCAGCGCGAATGATGGAAAACAGCGTGCAGGAGATAGAGGGCCGGGCGACCAAGCTTCTTGGCAAGAACTACACTTACACATTCGTCCAGCAGCACAGTGACACGCGCGGCATGGTGATGCTGCGTCTGCGAGACAAGTCCTTCATGAAACAAGCCGTTGAGATGGCCCAAAAGGAATTCGTCAACACACCAGAGACCTACTTCTACGTCGACGCCTGGAACCCCGCCGAGCTGCCGCTCCCGAGCATGAATCACCTAGAAGTGAAGCTCGCCGGAAAAAACTACGATGAGGTCCGCAATTCACTGTCTCGTCTAAACTTCATGGTCGCTGAGAAAGGCGACTACAACCGGCTCAACAAAACGCCCTTTGACCCCAAGGCGACGGTCATCACCTTCACGCCATACACATATCTAAATCACCAGCTCTCACTGCCTGATCTTCTAGAGATCACGACCTACTCGTCCTACGGGAAATCTCCTGGCTCTCTCACTCTCAACGGGCTCATGACTCCGATCCGGGTGGGCCTTGCGGACAAACGCTACGAATCCCTAGAGGCCCTCCGCGCCTATCCTATAAAATCGAACAACAAAGTGATTCCCCTAGAAGCCCTCGGGACCTTCGGCCAGCTGGATCTTCCCTCAGAAATTTATCGGCAGAACGGGATTGAGCAGGCCCTTCTCACCTCCACGCTCGACAAAGAAAAAGAAGGGAACTGGGAGTCACTGGCGGGCACCTACAAAGAGTTCGTCGAAAAAAATAAAACCGCAATCACCCAGGGCAAGGACGTAAGCGTTGAGTTCGTCCAACCTAAAAAAGAGCTCTTCGAGGCTCTCAGTCAAATCAAGGTTTCACTCGCGATCTCGCTTTTGTTGGTGGCATTCTTGCTGTGGATGCAGTTTCAGTCATTTAAACTCGTGGGAACCATTTTGATCACCATCCCCCTCGGTCTTATCGGAGCCTTCACGGCTCTATATGCCATGGGTTCTACCCTCTCGCTCAATTCAGCTCTTGGGGTCATCCTGCTCAATGGCATCGCTGTCAACAACGCGATTCTGATCGTGGAGGTTTATCAGCAACTCTTGGCCAAAGGACTCTCGGGAGAGACGGCGCTGATTGAGGCCTGCCGCTCGCGCCTGCGTCCGATCCTCATCACCTCTC
The DNA here is from genome assembly GCA_021299675.1 of Pseudomonadota bacterium. Taxonomy (GTDB): domain Bacteria; phylum Bdellovibrionota; class Bacteriovoracia; order Bacteriovoracales; family Bacteriovoracaceae; genus UBA6144. The sequence goes on from JAJTIF010000036.1 coordinate 21,576, forward strand.
TCACGACTATGCTCGGGATGCTCCCGATCGCTCTTGGCCTTGGCGATGGAGGTAAGATTCTTCAGCCCTTGGGCATCGTGGTCGTGTTCGGACTCATGCTCTCGACCTTCCTCTCTCTTGTGATTATCCCCGTCATCCTCTTTGAAGCAAGACCTGCAGCGCTCTCAGAGACTCCCTCCACGGAGAGCATGCCTACTGTCCCAGCGGAGGGCGAGGGCAGTGAGTTCGAGGATTCTGTATGGCAATAGGACTCACGATTTTCTTGATCCATGCACTCCACGCCAGCACAGACTTCAAATCGCTGGTACAGCAGACCCTCAAGCAGGATCCGGAGTTTGCTAATGTGGACTTCCAAACCAGTGTGGTGGAAGCACAAAAGTGGCAAGGACTCTCAAACCTGATCATCCCACGGATTAATTTTAGTTTCGGTGAATACGAACAGAAAAACAACGTCTCGCTCGCTACGGCAGCTGACAAGTTCCGCTTCGGAACCTTGAGCGCCAGCCTCGATGTGTTTAACTTTGGAAGCGACTGGAACAACTGGCAGGCGACCCGCCGAGCATTGCGGGCCCAAGAAGCTCGTGTCGAAACACAGATTATCCGGCGCGAAAGCGAGATCATCGATCTCTATCTTCTGGCCACGCGGGAAGCAAAGAACGTACAGATTCTAGAAAAACTCGTCAAGATGAAGGAAGAAGCTCTGGGACTTTCCCGCAAGCGCATGGAGCGAGGTGTGCTTTCGGTCCAGGAATTCCAGAAAGTACAACTGGATGTTTCAAACTCAAAGAGTGAACTTCTCTCAGCACAGCAGCGCCTGAAAAATCACAGCGCACAACTCCAGGCCTATGGGGATCAGCCAATCCCCACGGAGTTTCCCTGGGTAGGCGAACTCACCGAGTCGCGCATCCAGCA